>LOCH01000080.1:0-5039 GCA_001516765.1 Vulcanisaeta sp. MG_3
TTAGCGGTTTAATTGGTCCTTCGATAGTGCTGAGGCCATACTCCACATTAAGGTTTACCTCCCGATTCTTGATCACAACCGCAACGCAATACATTGGTAATGCTATCAATGATGCCTCCCGTGTCTACTCAGCGATTAAGCATTACCTAGATCATCGCCTGGCATTTTACATAGCCATTAGAGCAACCTCGCGTGGTTTGGGTAATGCCGTGATTAGGGTTATACAGAGGATTGAGGAGTCGATGGGCGATCCCGTCGGTGCACTGCGTACGGTAAGTACGGAGTTGGGTGTATTGAGAGGTCTTGATGGTGGAGTTACGTCATTGATCGCTAGGTATGTCCTGGAGAGGTTGATTACGAGACACGCTGACTTGGTTAATCTGAGAGTTGTGATAAATAATGTGGAGATCGACCCCAGGGTTGTGCTTAGGTTTGGTGATTATGATGATGTGGTTGTTAGGGTTGGTGGTAGGGATGAGGTAATAAAGGCTTGGGCGATTAAGGAGTTCGTTAGGATTATTGAGAAGAGGCGTTGGTAAAAACGACAACAAACCTTGCCCTTTAGAGGCAGTAATGAGCAATTTTAGTGAGCAAAATGCTTAATCCATCATTAACATTAATAATCCACGACGGTGGGTGTAGATCCGCCTTGGGTTGGATTATCTTCGTGTTTATCATACCATGTAACCCAATATTTGCAATAGGACATAGACATTCCTAAGCTAACGTTGATGAGGATTGTTGAGTGGCTATTTAAACAATGAATCCTCAATGAACTAAATACTACGCCGTGTATGAGTAATTCACCAGATCCTTGAGTGTTACCAGGCCTGGCCTTGCATTCAATACCCTGGGTGCTAGGTTCACTATTACGGCAGCCGTTGCAGGATCGCCCGAGGTTCCCGTGCTTCTCCAGGTGATTGATGGCTCACCCATTAGCCTAACCTCCTCAAAATCCTCACATTCAACGCAAGCCCTCAACTCCACCCTAATGACCTCCTTATCGCCTATGAAGCCGCTGCCGTGACCGACAACGCCCCTGACCTGGCCCTCCTCAATCCTGAAGTATTGGGTTTCGTAATGCCTATCGGCTATTATGGCCTCCTGCCCCTCCTCAACCCTATCCAACCTAAGCCCCATCATGCTCGCCATGAGTAGTACCGACTCCGCGAAACCCACGTGGGCAGTTATCTCACCCCTACCAAGGGCCTCCCTGAACTGTGTCGGTGTCATCCCGAGGCCTATCTTCTTCTGGAATGAGTACCTCCTCTTTGATGCATCTAGGGATCTCGTGACGGTTATCTTCTCAAGCCTTGTTAGGGTTGTGGATAGGACCGCGGGTAAGACATCAAAGACAAAGCCTGGGTTGACACCTGCACCTAGCACTGTTGAGCCGTAATTCCTGGCGTAGTTATCGACCAATTCAGCCAGGTCTGGGTATCTGTACCAGGGCCATGCCAGGGTCTCGCATGTCGAGACTACATCCGCACCAACCCTGACCGCCCTCATTATCTGTGGGTAGACCTTGTCAAAGAAACTTCCCGTTGAGTGCAGGACTACGTCTGGGTTTGAATCTCTGAGGACCTTATCGGCATCACTCTCGACCTTGATACCCAAGGTTTTACCCAGTCCGAGTACCTCACCGAGGTCCTTACCAACCTTCTGCGGATCAATGTCTATAGCACCAACAACGTCAAAGCCCTTCTCAAGGGCAACCCTGGCTATTAACTGCCCTATTGGACCAACGCCGTAAACAACAGCCCTGATGGTCACGTCAGTTTAACCGGGCAAGTGATTAATAATTATTACCGCCAAGCGTGGAATCAGTTTTGTGAATCATTCGTCACCCCTCATCATCAATCAATGCTAGGGCCCATCATCACCCAATATGAGTATTACCTAGGCGCATTAAATGTGTTTTCTAAACCATCCATATCTCATTTACATACTGTTTTCAAATGGTTCTGCGCATATAATTCGTTCATTATATCATGGTATTCACCGTGTTATTACCATGCTAATTAGCATTCATTTCCATAATTTTCATTATAATGCTCATTTCATTCCCTGTAATTACCCCCGTAAAAAGAGCATTTTTATGCCTTGTTTTCGCCTTATTGATGCTCATGATTGTTTATTAAGGATAGAATAATTAGGGGTAACAATGTCCGAGTTCTCAAGTTACATGGAGAGGGAATACGAGGTTGAATGCGACGGTCAAATAGTGAAACTCAAGCCAGTTAAGGTATGGATGCTTGCACCAAAGGGTCGACGCGGTGTGATAATAGGCCTCTTCAAGTGCCCCAGTGGTAAGGTTGTTAGGAAGGCCATTGGTAAGGCTGAGTGATTGAGGCATTGATTAGTTATCCTTAAAATTGGCTTAGGTTTTTGATTCAAAAATGATTAGTCATGATGCAATTGATGCTCTTACTGAGGAGTATGAATCACGCTTCATTAGGGTGCTTCAGCAGGTATGTATGTGTAGGCGTGAGTATGAGAGGAATAAGGATTTACTGAGGCTGTTGGGTATTGGTGATGAGGTTGCGAGGTGCGTAAAGGAAAGAAGACCCTGCGACCTAGGCTTCATAGAGGTCAGGGTTGTTAAGAGGTTCCTGGGTCATCAAGTGACTGTCATACTTGATGGTAGGGAGGTGGGTATTGACGAGGTTAATAGGTTGTTATCGACAGCTAGGTTTTTTAAGGAATGGTATGACTCTGATTGTTCTATAGACTCCTTCATGCAACCGATGATCGGGGCCGACCACTACGACGCAATCAAGGAGTTCCTAGCGAGGAATTTGGAGGAGTTAAGGAGGGTTTGCGATAATGCAATACCAAACCTCAACCTAAATGGCTTACCCACCTATGTTGCGAATGGAATCGCCAACGCCATCAACGACTTTGCGAGGGCACAGTCGGGAAAGTTTAAGAAACACTCGTAAGCAGTTGATGGAGGGTTTCATGGAGATCTTCACCCTTAAGCTAAGTGGACATTTATTCGACAATGGGGACTTACTACCCACATACGTTGATTTAATCCGTGAACTATGGGTTAGTGGATACAGGATGGTTGTGGTTACAGGCGGTGGATCCCTAGCTAGGCGTTACATAGAGCTTGGTAGAGGCCTGGGTATTAACGAATCATTACTAGATATGCTGGGGATATCGGCAAGCAGGTTAAACGCCCAGTTATTGGCATCAGCCCTCAGTGACATAGCCTACCTACCCATACCCAAGGACTTGAATGAGACATTCAGTGCCTGGACCACAGGTAGGCTCGTAATTGTTGGAGGCTTTCAACCAGGCCAGTCAACGGCGACTGTGGCGATGCTCGTTAGTGAATTATTAGGCGTCAGGAAACTTATTGATTGTGCCAATGTGGATGCCGTATACACGAGCGACCCCAGGAAGGACCCAAACGCCAAGAGACTAGAGAAGGTGAGCATTGATGAGCTAATGGGGATCCTTAAATCGAGGACGATGGCGGGCACTTACGACTTACTCGATCCATGGGCCCTGAGCATAGCCCAGAGAGGTAAAATAGCAATATACGTAGTCAGCTGCAATAAGCCAGAAGCCCTAAAGAACGTGGTGACCAAGGGTGTTGGCGCAGGCACTGTGATAACGCCCTAATAATCAAATCCTAACCACAACCTTCATCTCATCACCCTTCAGCGACCTCTCAAGTGACTGTAGACCATTGTCAATCCCATTAACGACAGACGTTATAAGCGGCTTTACGGTACCATTTCTAATAAGCTCAATAGCCCTCTTGAACTCCCTAAACGTACCACAGCGCGACCCAACCATCCTCAACTCCTTAACAACAGCCTTTGTTAAGTCGGCTTTGAATTGCGAACCTGGCGTCGACTTAAGATGAATAAAGCCCCTAGGCCTTGTTATGTTGATTGCCGTATTAATTGCCTCGGCATTACCACTTACCTCGAAGGTCGCATCAAAACCCTGCCCCTCTGGTGTATTCCTGGCTATGTAATCATTAACTTCATCCTCGAACAATATCTCCGCACCAATCGCCCTGAAGTACCTGGCCTTTGCGCTACCCCGTCTAGCTATGACAACGTAGTTAACGCCCATGGCCCTCAACACCTGCGCAGTTAGGTATGCCAGGTTTCCAGTGCCTATTATGGCTACGTTCATTGACGGCGTTATTGGGTACTGCTCGAGGTCATTTAGTACGGCTGCCAACGGCTCGACTTGGGTGGCAACGACCGGGTCTATGCCGTCTATCGTATGTAATGCTGTTATTGGTGCTATGAAGTACTCGGCGAAGCCTCCATCGAAGTCGATACCCAGTGTTTTCCTATAGGGGCAGTGGGTGTAAAGTCCCTGCCTGCAGAAGTGGCATTTTCCGCATGGGAAGTTGATCTCACTAACCACAAACCTGCCATCCAGGTCCCCACCAATAACCACCCCAGAGACCTCATGACCAGGTATTAGTGGTCTCTTAAATAGTGGGTATGTCCCCCTGTAAAACGCCTTGTCTGTACCGCATATCCCGACAGCCAGTGTCTTCACTAAGACCCAACCCTCGGGTGGTTTTGGAATGTCTACCTCCTCTATCCTCGCGTCCATGGGTCCGTGGAGGACTAGCGCCCTCTGGGTGCCATGAGTCATTGGATTATGGTGCTGTGGTTAGCATTTAAAGGATTGCATGTTGAAGTTCACATGCGCTCATTTCGTTTGTGCGGGGGATGGGTCGACGTCTAGAGATTGAATAATGCCGGTGCTAATGGTTGATTACTGCCGTATGCGTATTGCCGACATCACCGTACCTGGATGGCGCGGTAAAGGAATTACTCCTTATCGTTATTGGATTGTTTACTTACGCACCACGTACTTATTGGTGCGATTAACTCCTTAATCACCTCCCTGACGTCGCTTGGTAGGTCGTCGGTTAATCTAGTGACTAATTCCTTATAATTATTAATTAGTTCTTCCGTACTATACCCTGCCATGGCGTATTTACATGCCCTCATGTATGTTGCGAGCTTATCGGCAATACTCACGAGCTTACCCTC
>LOCH01000080.1:5450-6652 GCA_001516765.1 Vulcanisaeta sp. MG_3
GTTGATGATATTGTGAGCATTACCAAGATACTGAGACCATACATGGGTAGGTTGAAAACCGTTATAGGGACGTTAAACATTGATTACGATACTCATTAAATCCCTAGCTGCCAACACGTTCGGGAAGATCTCGGATGCTTCTAAAGCAAGTAATTCTGGGTCTGAGTACCTATTACTTATGTGCGTAAGCACAAGCCTCTCAACACCAGCCTCCTTGGCTATTGAGGCTGCATCAATAGACCTAGAGTGACCTTGATTCCAAACGAGATTCCCATCCTCCCTAGCTGAGAATGTTGATTCGTGAATGAGTAATTGGGCATTCCTTGAGATGTTAACCACGGTGTCCGTGGGAGCCGTGTCACCCGTATAAACCAGCTTGACAGTGCCACTTGATGAAATGTCGACAACATCCTCCGGCTTCACAATCCTGCCATCATCCAGGACCACCATTTCACCCATATGTAACTTCTTCCAGTAGGTCACCGGCACATTAAGCTCCCTAGCCCTCTCTGGGTTAAACTTACCAACATACGTTCTCCAATGAAGCGCATACGCGCAGTCAGCTATTGTATGCCGAGCCAAGGTGCATTGCACGTAGAAGTTCTCCTCATCAACAACGTCCCTCGCACTTTCCGCAGGCTCAACCTCGTATATTAACACGTTGAAGGGCGGATCACCAACAACCTCCATGGCACCCTTCACAAAATTCGTAATACCCCTCGGTCCAGCAATTATGAGGTCGTCCTTCCTACCGAGCATTGCCATCGTGGCTAATAGACCTGGCAACCCAAACACGTGATCACCATGTAGGTGCGTTATGAATATATGCGTTATTTTCAGCGGGCTAATGCCAACCTCAAGCAGCCTGTACTGAACACCCTCGCCGGAGTCCAGCAGTACCCTCCTCTGTCCATCCTCAATGAGTATTGCAGGTAGGTACCTATCCTTTCCAGGCGTTCCGGCACCTGTGCCTAGGAAGGTCACCCGTATTAACATAACCTTGTGTGTAACATCCAGTTATTTATATAGAAAACTGACTTAATTACTGAAAATAGGATGGGTAATTATGGTTAGTGAGGTAGATGTTGATGAGTTAATCAGGAATTATAGGTTAGGTTATGAAAAGGGTGGTTTAATGGCTTATGTGGTGCCTAGGGATGATATAAAGCCGTTGATGGTTAGGGGCGTGGGCTTTAGTGGCG
>LOCH01000080.1:7233-10221 GCA_001516765.1 Vulcanisaeta sp. MG_3
ATAGGTGTGAATTTTGACTTAAGGGCTAACGAGGCGCTGTTAATCATGGTAAGGCTCATGAGGCTTGGCGGGCGCAGGGTTAGGCCAAGTAATGATGCATTGCGAATAATGAGGATCATGGGTCTTGAAGGTAGGCTTTTGTACTCCGACGTTAACCACGAGATACAGATCTTCGATGTAACCAAGGGTCTTGGAAGCACCATTTCTGGCGAGTGCCTTAATGAGATTACGGTCAATGATTGGAGGTTGCTATTCGAAACGTGTAGTCAGGTAATGAGTATTTCAATTAACGGTACTAAGTTGCTTATAATTCATGGTACGAGTACGATGATAGTGAGTAGGTATTATTCATCACTGGGTGTTTGGTATGAACTACGTAGAGTGAGCGGTTCAGGTAAGTACCTAGTGATCCTAAAGGACTAGGTTTGCCTGCTTTATGATTATTGAGTTCAGGCGTGGACTATCTAGCATCATCACGTTATTTGCAGCATACATCCGGAACTCCTTAAGCACCAACTGCATGTATAGGTGCATTAATGCCCTTGCTGCATCATCCTCATCAACGTTTACGTGGTACTGCTTCCCAACCCTCTTAACCCAGTCAAGGCATGCCTCATGTGTTGGGCATGTGTTCTTGCAATCATGAAATACAAAGGTTGGTGCCAGTAGTATGAATTTGCGGCCTCTCATATCAATGAATGCGCCGTAGTTCGTAGGTATGACTATCTTGACGCCATGCTCATTGGCATCTATCTTAAAGCCCAAATAAACGAGGGCTGAGGGTATGTAATAAATCCTATTGGCTTCCCTGCTCAACCCCATACTCCTCGCCTCCTCATCACTTAACTGCCTAATCCAACCGAAGTCCTCGAGAATCTTTACGTGCCTATGCACGACGCCCTTAAGCATATTTAACCTCTGCGCAAGCGTGGTGACGGTCATTGGACCACCACTCAGCATGTTCATTATCTCCAACCTAATGTTACTGCTTAGTAATGCATCGAAGGACTCTATTGGTAGTATCGCCACTGACCTCATGTTTACCCTGAATAGGTCCAACCCACCGCTGAGGGTGTTTATCCTTATCATCTACGCTTCACAGTTACATAACCTCTGAATTTAAAACCCTATTTTGGTAGATCATAGGGAAGAGCAGAGGGTGTGGTTTTAGGCATGGTGTCTAGATGTGGAGGAGTAGTATTGGTAAGATAGAGAGGAGTAGGAGGGTAATTAGGATAGGGGGTGATGTGCCGCAGGTTGGTACGCTCGCATTTGGAATTGTTGATAGGGGGACCAACGTTATTGAGGTTAGACCAACAACCCTATGTCCACTGTCCTGCATATACTGCTCAGTAAATGCGGGACCTGACTCAACCAATAGATGGGCTGAGTTTGTGGTAGACCCCAATGCCCTATTGGGTGCCCTGGAGGAGGTTGTGAGGTTTAAGGGCATAGACGATATAGAGGTGCACATCGATGGCATGGGAGAACCTGGCGTCTACCCCCATCTTATTAACCTGGTTCGTGGAGCTAAGTCGATAGGTGGTGTTTCCAAGGTCTCCATGCAAACGAGGCTCTACATGCTTAGTGAGGATGATCTAAAGGAGTTGGCATCAGCTGGGCTTGATAGGATAAACCTGAGCATTGACTCATTAAACCCAGAATTGGCTAAGAGGATTAGTGGGGCTTCCTGGTACGATATCGAGCGAGTTAAGGAATTAGTGGTTAGGGCCCTTGAGCTTGGGATAAACGTGATAGCATCACCCGTTTGGTTACCAGGTATCAATGATAGCGACATGGTCGAAATAATCAAGTGGGCTAAGGATACGGGATTAGGTAGGGGTGAGCTACCGCCAGTCCTCATTCAGAAGTACATACCGCATAAGAGAGGTAGGAGGGTCAGGCTTAGGGTGATGACTTGGAAGGAATTTTGGAATAGAATAAAGAATCTAGAAGAGGAGCTTGGGACCAGGTTGAGCATGACTAATGAAGAATTGAACATTCACAGGGCACCCCAGTTACCCAAACCATTTGGTATAAACGAGGATGTTAAGGTGAGGATCATAAGCAGAGGCCTAATTAGGGGTGAATTCCTGGGTGTTATCCAACCATTGAAGGGCTCTGTAATGCACGATAGGGTAATAAGTGTGATTGCGGATCCACGTCTCGAGAACGTATTAATTGGGAATCAGGTCAAGGTCAGGGTTATTGAGAACTCCGACAATATATACATTGGTAGGCTCATCTAGTAGTATATTGACATAAATATCTACCACTAAGGGAAAGTTTATCTCCCAAGACAAAGCCCTCATAGGGTATGGTTGGTGGTAGGGTTGTTGTTGTTTCTGGTAGTGGTCGTGGTATTGGTAGGGCTATAGCCGTTAGGCTTGCCAGTGCTGGTTATCGTGTTGTTGTTAATTATAAGAGGCATGATGAGGAGGGTGAGGAGACCATGAGGCTGATTAAGGCTGTTAATGGTGAGGCTATTTTGGTTAAGGCTGATGTTGCCACGGCTGATGGTGCCAAGGCAGTCATTGACGAGGCAGTTAGGCAGTGGGGTTCTGTGGATGCCCTCGTTAATAATGCTGGTCTTGGTATCATGAGACCGTTTGTGGATGTTGATGAGGGTTTGTGGGATAAGGTAATAAATACGAACCTGAAATCCGCATACCTACTGAGTAGGTTTGCTGTACCGCACATGATTAGGAATCGTTGGGGTAGGATTGTGAACATGAGCTCAATAGAGGGTTTGATAGGGGCTGCGTATAACGTGCCCTACGCAACGGCTAAGGCTGCATTGATAGGGTTCACGAAGGCGTTAGCCGCCGAGTTGGCGCAGTATGGGATAACTGTCAATGCTGTGGCGCCCGGCCTCGTTAGGACTAAGATGGGTATGAGCCTACTGCAGGTACTAAATGTTAGGGAGGAGGATTGGGTTAGATCAGCAAACACTAACGGGTAGGTTGATAGAGCCTGAGGAGGTTGCGG
>LOCH01000081.1 GCA_001516765.1 Vulcanisaeta sp. MG_3
CTAAGCTTCTGCTTTGTGTATTGTACGAAGTTTTGATCAACACTTATCGTCATATTCACAGGCGCCAACTTAACCAAGCCAGCCTTCTTTGCCTCAGCCTTCTTCACCCTAACCTTCTGGTCAATCTCGACATTAGCGTTCTTCCTAATTATCGCGTTCATCCTTATTATGCCCTTACCCTCATCCTCAGGCAGGCCGTACCAAACCTTCGCCGCAGTCCTCCTTCTACCCTCAATAAGCAGTACCATGCCAGGTTCAATGCCGTAATTCCTCATTACCTCAGGGTCAACCCTAACAATGGGTCTCTGGGCATCCCTTTGTTTAGCTTCTTTAACAATCAATTCAATCCACTCATCAACATGACCACCCTCCATCATAATTCTCACCCATTAATACCCCGTGGAATTAAAAAACTTATTGCGTTAATAATCTCAATGATTAATTACGATTATTTTTTAAAACAAGGCCTTCAGAAGCCGAGTCTTGTGAAGTACTCAAGCTCAATGCTCCCTATACCGTCTATACCACTTAGTATGTTCTCAACCTCATCGCTTGAGTGCTCCTCGGATTCCTCAGGCATCCTGATGTAAACCCTAAGAGCCTTTATTCCAAAACCTATATCCTCCTCCTCGACCTTATCAACCTTGTACTTAGGCTCAAGGGATTTCCTTATCGTGTTTTTCAACTCATCATAATTTACATCCGACCTACTCGGTGTAACCCTATACACAAGGTATACCTCCGCCATAGCGGGCATGGGTAAAGCCAGTATTTATTAACCCTTCTAATGCAATTAACGACATGAATGCCAATAGGGGTGGTGCATTTATCCTGGCCGCCGCTTCCTTAGCATTCTTCTCAGTGGTTCTTGTTAGGTTTTCCATACCATCGTTACTACCATACCTCGTGGGTAGGAATGGTATAAGCACGGCCCTGGGTGGTCTAGTAATATCAATGCTATGGGTTGGCTACACAATCTTCCAGGTGATCGGTGGATTTTTGGTGGATAGGTATGGTTACGGTATAGTCATTTACATACTAATAATGATTGCATTACTCAATACTCTATACCCTTTCATCGTTAATAATTACGGCGCATTACTGGCTGTGCAGTTCGTGATGGGTTCGTTAATGGCCATAACCTACGTCTCCCTAATAAGTATGGTGTTAATGAACTATGGCAGAAGCGGACTGGGCGCCGGTATTTACCAGAGCATGTTCTTCCTCGCTTCATCACTCTCAATAATACTCTCACCATACCTATTCTCAGTAAATCACTCCATACCCTTCATACTATTCGCAGCAATAGTCCTGGCATCCACGGTACCATTGATTAAAGTACCGAGGCATGGTAAGGTCAACGGTAAGATAACCATAGGCCCTGAAAACATTGGGATTCTGGGTATGGGGTTTATCAGATTCTCCTCAGGCTTTTCCTACCTGGGCTTCCTTGGTTGGTCGACTTACTTTGTGGTTCATGTACTTAATGTGTCGCCATCATATAGCGGGTTCTTCGCCTTCCTAGCTTCGATAATAGGTTCCGCAGGCGCCATTATTGGTGGGTATCTTGGTGATAGACTTGGTTATGTGATACCGAGCATATCATCATCACTTCTCCTAGCCATACTTATTTGCCTAATACCTAAGGTATCAATAATTTACCTCCTGGTACTAGCCATGCTCTCGCTTGGTTTTCTCTACGGCTTCTACGCAGCCCCTTCAATAGCCATTTCCAGGTTTACCAAGAGTGTTGGTGCAACAAGCGGCTTCCTAAACTTCATGAGCCAACTTGGCGGCTCCATATCACCATACGTAATCGGCTTCCTGCTTCAATACTACGATTTTGGCGCGGTACTCCTAATTGTTGGTTTAATATCCATAGCATCGGTGATTACCGGGTCCATATTAATTGCCCTGGGTCATTTGACCAGGTAAATACCTAGTTTCTCATCTAGGGTTTCGTAGTTGCTACCCTCAGGCTTACCAAAACGCAACTCCCTAATCTTATGCATAGCCCTTAACTCAGCCTCAAGTGGTTTGAGTATCTCTGGCGCGTACACGATACCCTCAATCGCCTCATTCAGACTTAACCCAGCCCTATTCTTATATGTCCATATTGCGCTGTTAAATTCCATGAATGGCTCGAGCATCCTGAGGTACTCGGCGTTGTCAAACCTCGGGTCTGGGTCCTCAATTAACTGTCTATGAATCGACTCACCATACAGACTCCTCCATATTTCATCGGTCACGAAAGGCATTATGGGAGCCAATAACTTAAGCATGGTTTTCAAGACCTTATACAGCGTGAACCAAGCACCCCTCTGCTGCCCCTCACTGAACGACCCCTCCCTATTGTATGCCCTGGACTTAACGGCCTCGAGATAGTGATCAGCGAACACGTGCCACATGAAGTCGTAGATTAGGTTTATGGGTACATAAACGTCGAATTCGTTGTATGCCTCGATTGCCTTCCTAGCAACATCATTCATTTTAGCTAGTATCATTAGGTCTAGGGCTGTTAACTCGTAGTCGTCATTAACCTCTGGGAATGAGGATATAAACCTGGCAATATTCCAGAGCTTCACGGCGAAATCATGCCCGGTCCTTATCAACTGCTCACTATACCTATAATCGCTACCTAATTTAGCCGAGGCAGCTGCCCAGAATCTAGCGGCGTCGGCGCCGTACTTCTCTATGGGCAGCATGGGATCTATTATGTTACCCTTCGACTTATGCATCGCCTCGCCTTTCTCATCAAGCCCCATACCACTAATCCTAGCGTACTTAAACGGCGGTTTCCCATAGAGTAGGTATGCCCTAACAACCGAGTAATAGAGCCACGTCCTGATTATGTCGTAACCCTGAGGCCTAAGTATGCTGTGTGGGTAAGCCACTTCAAAGACCCTAATTTCTGGCTTTGTATAGCCTGTTGCATAAATCCAGGATATTGATGAGTCAAACCAAGTATCTAAGACCCTATCCTCACCAACCAACTTACCGCTTGGGCACTGTTCCTTAACCTCGGGTGGTGGCTCATCCCTCCAGGGCCTGTAGTACTTACCTGGGTTCGGAATTATGGGCTTTGCATTACCCTCATCATCAATGCAGTACCATATCGGTATCTCGGTCCCGTAGTATCTACGCCTCGAGATAGGCCAATCAAACTCTAGGGACTTTATCCAATCAATAAGGGTTTGGGCGTACTCAGGCGGCTTAATCACCATCTCATTCCTAACCATCTTCACCAAGTCATCCTTAAAGGGCAATTGCTTCAGGAAATACTCCTTGGTAATTATTATCTCTATAGGCGTCTTACACCTCCAACAAATGGGCACGGTGTGCCTAAGCGGCTCCCTCTTAACGATCAAGCCCATCTCCTGCAAATCCCTAATTATGGTCTCCCTAGCCTCCCTAACACTCAACCCCCTGTACTTACCTGCACCCTCATTTAGCGTACCATCCGGGTTAATTATTATCTTCATGGGCAGCCTCAACTCATTAACGACCATTAAATCCCTAGTGTCGCCGAAGGTACTAATCATCTCAAGCCCAGTACCGAAGTCGGGCTTGACCGACGGATGCGTAATTATTGGAACCTCCTGATTGAGCGGTGGCACTATCGCGTGGAGACCCTCTAACCTCCTGTACCTATCATCGCCTGGGTTGAAGGCCACAGCCACAGTAGCCGGCAGAAGCTCCGGCCTTGTGGTGGCTATTATTATGTCCTCCCCGGTCTCCTTAACCCTGAACTTTATGTAGTTTAGGTACGAGTCCTCATCCTTATACTCAACCTCAGCCTCAGCCAACGCTGTCCTGCACCTCGGGCACCAAAGTGTTGGTCTACTAGTCTCGTAAATCAAACCCCTCCTCCACAACTCAATGAATGTTTCCTGGGTAACCCTCCTATACTCCTCACTATCCGTCCCATTCCTCCAGTAAGTGAATGAACCACCCCAACGCCTGTATATAGACACGAACTCACCCTCATACTCATCAAGGAACTTCCTACACAGTTCAAGGAATTTTTCCCTGGGTATCTCGTACATGTTTATCCCATAGGTCCTCTCAACCTGAACCTCCACAGGCAAGCCATTCCTGTCGGCGTAGAATGGAAACACGACGTTGTAACCTCTCATCCTGAAGTACCTAGCCACCATATCGATTTGGGCATAGTGAGCAATACCGCCAATGTGCGGTCTGCCAGACGGGTATGGAGGTGGCGTATCAATGACGAGTATTGATTTGTTCCTATCGATTTTTACCTCGAATAACCCCTCCTCCTCCCACTTCCTCAGCAACTCAACCTCCTTTGATACGTCCCAACGCTTATCCTGTAACCTCGGCCTAAACTCCATAC
>LOCH01000082.1 GCA_001516765.1 Vulcanisaeta sp. MG_3
AACAAAGCTTAAAACGGAATATGAAACAATGTCTCGGCGCGGCCGCTGGAATTCAACCTACGACCATATACATTAACGAAATCATTACCCCAAGCAATATTTAAAGCTTAAGATCCACGACCACCGACTTAACAGGATGATCCATACAATCATCAATGATGAACCAAATGAGGCAAAAATGCTTAATTAATGCAGGCATACCCGTTGTGGTGAATGTATAGGTTGTTTACGTACATGGCGTTGGTGCGGTACGTGGAATTTGTACTAATAGTGCTCGATTTAGCTTACCTGGGGATCCTTAACCCATTGAATAAGTTCTTAATCGCCATACTAATGACGGCGATAGTCTACTCACTCCTTGCCGTGTCCAGCTACTCACTAACAACAAACATACTGATAACACTACTGCTTGTGCTGGCAATAACGGGAACTGATGTGGCATTGCTCGTTCTTGTTATAATGACCCCAACAATACCATCAATTGGTCTATACACCGCCTTCTTCATAAACGTTATACTAGACGTGCTAGTTATTGTGCTGAATATCGAATTAATAAGGAGATAGGACAATAACACCCCTCACTGGGTAATCACCAAGCCTACCAACAACCACAGCATCAATCAGTATCTTAATGTCAGTATTACTGACAATACCGTTGTTTATCACCTTAATCGTATTTCCCTGGATCTCAACATCCACGCCCTCCGTCAATGATTTCACATTGATTACCTCAAGCCTCATTAATGATGGGTATATTGGTATGGCTAGTTCACGGAACGCAGAAACCCTAACCCTCTTCCTCAATAGCCTAGAGACCGTGGTAACCATCCTATAGTCATTGACTACGGCCGTAAAGATTGAAAAGCCGAATATCAATATCACTATTGATATTGCTAAATCAACAACCTCAAAGGCCATACCTCCTCACCGCATTCCTAATCCTACTAACAGACTCCGTAACGGTTTCAGGCACAACTTTAACATTGTAAAATAACGTCATGAAACTCACATCACCATTCCACCGAGGTACGACCTGTATGTAAACATGGGGCTTTAATGATATGCCCACATTGAATCCATGTGGATTGTAAATTTCCTGTAAGATCGCGACTAATTTCTTTGTTAAATCCATGAGTTCTATTAGGAGAGATTGGTCAATCTCGTTAATTGATACGTGCTGAACTGGTGCGATTATTAGGTGTCCGTTATTGAATGGGCGAGGGTTATGAACTACTACGAATTTTTCATTCCTAATTATTGTCAATTCCTCATTATTCAACATATCGCATATTTCACACGCCATTGAGAAATCACAGTAAGTAAATGAATCCACCTGAGTTTAAAGGTTTTCACTTTATTGGTATTTTGATGTTCAATTCCCTAGCCAACTCCTTATACCTATTCCTAACGGTGACCTCGGTAACCTGGGCAGCCATCGCAACCTCCTTCTGCGTCCTAACCTCACCCCTCAATAAGGACGCTATGTAAACAGCAGCAGCTGCCAGACCTGCCGGGTCCTTACCGGCGGTTAAACCCCTCCTCTTTGCCTGCTCCAATATGTTGAGTGCCTCCCTAAGGATTTCACCGCTTAGTTTAGTTGCTCAACAATCCTGGGGACATAGAGCTTAGGATCACTAAGCGGCAACTTAACACCCAACTCCCTAGCAATCAACCTGAAGCACCTGGCAACCTCCTTCCTACTGGCCCTTGTGTATTGACTAATCTCGTCAAGGCTCCTGGGCATCCCAATCTTCCTACAGGCCATGTGGAGGCATGCGGCTACTATGGCCTCAACACTCCTACCCCTAACCAAGCCCTTTGTTAGCACTTGCTCATAAATACCCATGGCTTCATCAACGCAGGCCTTGGGTATGCCTAATTGTGAGGAGATCCTGCTTAGTTCATTCATTGCCTGTATTACGTTGCGTTCATAGCTAGTCTGAACCCTAACCCTCTGTTGCCACTTCCTATACTTCAAAATCTCAAGCTTCCTCTTGATATCAAGCTCCTTACCACTCGCATCCTTGGTCGCCCAATCAATCGTTGTAGTCAATGCCTCGCTGGTGAGCCTATTGAGTGGACCACCAGCTCTAGCCCTACTCTCCTTCTCCTCGGCCGTGAATGCCCTCCACTCAGGTCTTTGATCAATAACCCGCTCAAGCACAACTGAACCACACTTAGCGCATATTACTTGTCCATTTTCGTAATCGAATATGAAGGTTGTCGATTCACAGTATGGGCATACAAGCTTCTCCTCACCTTCAGACTTAAATTCAACTATCTTACCTGATACCTTTAACCTATTCAATATATTAGATCCACTCTGTTGATCCCTCCTTTCCTGTTCGGAGTTAGACATAAATATCCCCTATTAAAGCTTTTCGCATAGCCCTTAATTACTTATAAACCTTTCTCTCCGTAGAACACGATTAATGGCTTTCACGAAGCAATCTCCTAAGCTTCGCCAAGAGCCCATAAATCTGCAACTCACCACTTGAACCCCTCAGTAGCCTATAGTGATGCTCGGCGACCATATACACGGCCTTAGGTTTCAATTCCTCAGGTATTTTCAACTGCGATGTGGAGGATGTAACCTCCCTATGAATAATCTTTACAATATCAAGCGGGTCGGCGCCCTCATCACTAATCAAAGACCTTACTTCCTTAATAGCTTTACTAAAATCACCAATAATTGCCTCAGTGATCAAGGCTCTAACCCTCAACGGACTAACCTTGCCCAAAGCCCTATACACAGCTTCCTCATTCACGACACCGCCAAGGCTCGCCGCCGCCTGTAGCGTATTTATTGCCTTTCTCATGTCCCCCTGGCTTATCTCCCAAATCGCCTCCAGCGCATCCTCACCAATTTTTACGCCTTCCTTTGAGGCAATCTCCCTCAACCTATTAATAACGGCGTCCTTAGGTAGAGGAGAGAACCTAAATAGTGAGCACCTCGATTGTATAGGCTCTATGATGCCAGATAGGTAGTTGGCTAGGAGTATGAACCTGACAGAGGTCGTGTACATCTCCATGATTCTCCTAAGGGCTTGCTGCGCATCTGGGGTCATGTTGTCTGCCTCGTCAAGTATCACAAGCTTGAAGGGCGCCTTAACAGTGGGTAACGTCTTTGCGAACTCCTTCACCTTCTCCCTAATCATCGCTATGCCCCTCTCGTCGCTTGCGTTGAGCTCGAGGACATTCTCACGCCAGGAGTCGCCGTAGAGTTCGTGGGCGATGGCAAGGGCCATGGTAGTCTTACCAGTACCAGGGGGTCCGAAGAATATGAGGTGTGGTAAGTCACTGAGGGCTAGGAGCTCCTTTATCCTGGTTTTTACGTGATCCTGGTCAATAATGTCATCAATCCTAGACGGCCTATACTTCTCAACCCAAAGCACCTCCTCAGAAGATGACATTATGGGAATGTATTATTAAGAGCCTTTAAATAAATTCCTTCGAGGCTTCTGAGACAACGTATTTATTATCCCTGAGTAATACGTAACCCAACCTATTGAGTATGAGTAATAATTCATATTCTCTATCGCTCAATTTATCAATTTCATTAATTGATATTGGTAACTTACCCAGTAGGTTCTTAATAACCTCTTTCGTGGTGACCACTTCTCTATTCGCTGACTCATCCCTAAGAAGAACAACCTTACCATTGTCAATCAGCCGCTTAAGGAGTCTCTTAGCCATTACATCCCTAGTATCCAGGAATAAGTTATCACTTATTGCCTTAATCAAACCCCTGCCTCCCTGCGGTGATTCGTGATAAGCCACAGCCTTACTACGACCCTGACTACGCAATTCCCCGATTTCCTCCTTAATTAGGTCCAGTTCGCCCTCTATCGATTCTAATCTCTCAAGAACCTCCTTAAGGAGCCTTATGCACTCGTTGTACTGTGAACTCATTATTGATTAATTACTATGAAATTGGTTAATAAGGTTGTGGCTACAGTGATGAGTGAATCTCAACAATATCCCCATCATTAAGGATGTAATTGATACCAACCCTCTTAACACCCGCTGGAAAACTATCAATTCTCCAAACCCTTGCGTACCTAAAGCCCTCGTAAAACCTACTGTGTATTCGCTTTGCAAGATCACCAACAGTAGAGCCTCTCTTTAAAACGAAGGGCTTTGATGAGTAGGTGTCGGAATCGGGCTCCTTCGTATAAACCCTTATTAGATCCATAACCTTAAGTAATGATTCACCAAGGGTCTTGGAATCTATTTTACAGTTCTTTAGGGATGCCGTTAAGGTGATGATCTCATTACCTAACTTACCAACAATAGCCCTTACATAATCATTGTCTGCTAGGTCGACCTTATTAACAATAACTATGGATGGTTTATAAACCGTCTCCTTAAATATGGATTCCTCAACATCGTCTATCGATGCCTCCCCGTTTATCGTCACCAACGCATTGTTGATACCGTAACTAACAAGTAGCTTCTTCACGTCCTCGGCAGTACCATTAACGAGCTTACCAATTACCTGAATACCACCCCCAGGCCTCCTCTCTATGGTTACGAAACCCCTCGGCTTAATTATGTAAATGCCATTCTCCCTAAGTAGATTCTTTATAGCCTCATATTGAACCTCCACATCCCTACTTGCATCAAGGATAAGAATTACACTATCGGAGTTCCTAATCATTGATAAGGTTAGTGAGTTCTGGTCCGAGTCGGGGTTCTCCACATTTAATGATGGCAACTTTATTAATTGAAAGTATACATTGTCGTGAATAAACATGCCCGGTACCGGCTCAATTGATGAGTAGGGTATGTCGTCAGGCTCGATCTTAGCATTCGTAAGGCACCTCAACAGGCTTGACTTGCCGGAGGACGGTGGGCCAATAACAACCACCTGCGCATCACCACCCTTCTCGACATAGAAGCTAGCTCCACCGCCAGACCTGAGCGATCTCTCCTTAACCCTCCTCTCCTCAATCTCCCTACGTAGTTGCGCCATCCTCCTCCTAGCCCAGTGAACCAGGTTCTCGGTTCCCTTATGCTTAGGCACGGCACTCAGGAACTCCTCTAGGGCTCTCAGTTTCTCCTCAGGTGTTTTAGCCTCCATTACCTTGAGCCACTTAGCCTTAGCCTCTGGCGGTAAGTTAGCCGGCATTACTATACTACATAAAAAGAACCATCTATTTAAGATTAATAACCGAGGCCCTA
>LOCH01000083.1 GCA_001516765.1 Vulcanisaeta sp. MG_3
AGCCCCAAGCTCCATTGCATACTCTGGTGAATTAACAAGCTCCTTGGTGCTTTCCAGGAAACATCTAAGGTCATTAACCTCGCATATGATGCCACCATCACTCACAACCTCAGGCACGGAATCAACGTTTGAGGCGACCACGGGTATTCCCAGACTCATGGCCTCGAGCGCCGTAAAGCCGAAGGCCTCACCCCTTGTTGGGAATAACAGCACGTCAAACTCAGCCATTAACTTCAATAGGTCATCCCTTCTCATTGGGTTATAGTAGATGATACCATCAACCTTCCTAGGGCTCTTACCAACATACACCTTCCTAACCCACCTGGGCAATTTCATCATTACATTCTCGGCAATATCACCACCCTTTCTATCATAATCCACGCCTATGAAGCCCACGGTAACCACATTATCAATCTTCCTCGAATACGTTCTCATTGGTGGTGGTATTACCTTCACATCCCTGAACCCCTCCTCCTCAAGCCCTTCCTTGCTCCATTCGGTCCATGTGATTATTGTCACATTATCCCTATTGAACAAGTACCTATAGGTCCTAATGGCGAGTCTGTATAGGGTATCCTTCCTGGACTTCTTGAGGTATTTCTCGAATAAGTTGAAGATTGGTTGATCGATTTCCTGAACCCAGGGGGAAGATGGTATGTAAAGGTTTAGGAAGAACGCATGGGTTAATCTCCTAAACCTCAGTGAGTATGCTGGTTCGATTAATGCCTTGAGAAACCACTTAAACGTGGTATTTCCGGTTATGTAGAAATCATCACTTGATGGTGATAGCCTTATTGGATCCTCGATAATCCTGTAGCTGACGCCAGGTGGTGGGTTCTCGATCCTTAACCTAATTCCAGTCCTTATTTCACCAGATACTCTGTTCCTACTGGCGATAATGTTTACGATCATCTAACCGACCTTACTAAGTGCCCCCAATTAATAAATGTTAGTTCTTACCGTAGGAATTGAACATTCTATTTATAGTCTCAATGTAGCTCTCGGGATCACCAACACTTAACCAAGAGTTTCTATCGAGGATTAAGCCATAAACCTCGCCACCACTGTCAATGAGGTTTTTAATACCGTACGTAAGCTCAAGCTCTCCTTCGGTCTTGACATTCTCGAGACTATTAAATATCTTCTCGTTGAATATGTAGACGGCTGATATTGCTATGTTGGACCTTGGGTTACGTGGCTTCTCCTCGACATCCAAAACCCTAACCAACCTGAAGTTGTTAAAGGAACCCTCATCCCTAACAACCGCAATACCATACCTACTTGGGTTATTGACCTCCCTAAGGAATAATACGGCATTTGGATTCAATTCATTAAATAGTCTCACGCCCTCGGCATAGCCCGTGATTAATAAACCATCATCGGCATGGACAAAGAATGACTCGGAGTTCACGAAATCCCTAGCCCTAAGCACAGCATCGCCAAAGCCCAGTGGCTTCTCCTGAAATGTGAATGATATATTTGCCGTTAATGAGTCGCTGAATAATTTATCCATTAGGTAGTCTATGAGTGGCTTACCATTCCTACCAACAACAATGAGGAACTTGGAAACACCAACCTCCTGAAGCCTTGAGATTATCAGATCAATAATAGGTATGAGCATTGGAATTTCGCTCCTGCGCACTAGGGGCAGTAAAGCCTTAGGCATTATTAAAGTCATATTCCTCATCCTAGTGCCCAACCCTGCTGCTGTTATCACGGCCTTACGTATCATATGCGCACTACTTGCGAATTACGAATAAAAATAAAATATAAGTATTTCACTTCAGATGTTAATATCATAAATAATCAAGTAGGGAACCACGCTTCCTGAATTCTTGTTTACTCGCCTCCCTACCACTACCTGTCGCCGTCTGCTTAATAACCTTACCCTCACTAACCAACTTCCTCGCTTGCTCAATTATTGAGCGAGCGAGCTTATCACCAAAACCTTTAATGCTACCTATCACCCTTGGATCAGCATTGGCCACATCAACAACGCTCCTAAACCCGGCGTTGTACAAAGCCCTGGCCCTCGTCCTACCAACACCCTCGAGGTTCGCCACAAGCTCTATGAGCTCCTCCCTAATACCATACGTTAACCTCCACCTAAGAACTCCCAACCTTTCCTCATGCCTCTTCATGCCTAATGCGCTGGCAAGTCTCGTGATGGCACCCGCTAACCAATTCATTAAGTCGCTATACACCCTTAAATCCCCAGGTCCAACGTCGTAATTCTTGTAAAGCTCGTCCTCAGAGACCTCGTTAGCCCAGTCAAGTAGCATCACGGAGGTCTTAACGGTGGATAGGTAGTCCTCGAGCTCCTCATCCTCATACTCACCATTCTCAATTTCATCCCTAGTCAATGGCGGTTTAATCAATAGGTAATCCCAGTTATCCAGTACGATCTCTAGGTAATCCTCAAACTCACTTCTCCTAATTCTCAATCTAGGAACCTCGGGGGATTGAACAATTAAGTGCGTGTAACCAAGGTCATTAGTTTCATCCCTAGCCTTCAAACCCTTTATGTACGTGTTCGCCGTGTATGGGTCAAGGTACGTATTATTTAATAATGAACCCAGGGCTGTGGCTGCCACACCATCATCATGCCGCTCCAGGAAACCAGATTCAACTAGGAAGTTTATGATATCCTCAACCCTCCTCCTCAGCAGCTCCCTAAGGAAGGCATTCTTATCAAAGCCACCTTGTAGGTAGCCCAGGGTTGATGATACAAAATTCAGGACCTCCTCCATACTGGATGCGTAACCACTCGCTATTGCCGATAGTAGATGCGTGGCGAGGTTCTTATCAGTGAGGAACTTAGACCGAACCTCCTCAACCCTGGCACTTATGTAATTCTTCATTAAATAATCAATTTCATCCTCACCCCTGGCAATGAGTATAGCTTCACCGTACGGATCGAGACCAGGCCTACCAGCCCTACCGGCCATCTGCTTATACTCCATAACAGGCAACTCCTCCATACCTATTCCAGGTTCGTACCTCCTATACTCATGGATTATGACCCTCCTAGCCGGCAGGTTAACCCCAGCCGCCAGGGTTGTTGTGGCAACCACAACCTTAAGTAGCCTATCCCTGAAGGAGTTCTCGATTATCGACCTGACATCCATGTCAAGGCCTGCGTGATGAAATGCTACTCCGCACTTAATGACCTTGGCCAACTCCTCACCAAGGAGCCTCGATTGCGACGTCTCAATAACTGCATTAGAGACCTTCGTTAACTCCCTTGGTTCGATTACCTTAACACCGTAGTTACATATGTATTGAGCAACCTGCTGCGCTAGCTTAACGGTATTCGATCTCGAGTTCGTGAATATGAGGGTCTGCCCTCCATTGAGAAGCGTATCCATGGTTAGGATAAGACGGGATTACCCAGGTCCTTTATTGTGACCCTATCACCGTCTGAATAATAAATGATACCGTCATAATAAACACCCTCCCTAAGCCTCACAGGCCTCCACTCGGACTCCACAACCTCGGCATCCAGGTACTTGGCAATATCCTTGGCGTTGCCGACAGTTGCCGATAGGGCTATTATCTGGGTGTTCAATCCCAATGATCTAACCTTGGCCACTATGGACTCTATTATTGGGCCTCTCTTATCATCATCAACGTAGTGTATCTCGTCAATAATTAGGACACCAACCTGCCTGAGCCAATCAACCCTATGCCTCAGTAGGCTGTCGAGCTTCTCGTAAGTCGTCACCACAATGTCGTAATTCATCAACCACACATCCTCCTTATCATACTCACCAGTCGTTACCGCAACCCTCACGCCAAGCTTCTCGTAAACCCTAAGGTCCCTAGCCTTCTCATAAGCCAACGCCCTAAGCGGCACAGCCATTATAGCCTTAACACCCCTAGTCAGTACGGCGTTGACCATGGCCAACTCAGCCATGAGAGTCTTGCCAGTTGCTGTATTCGTGCACATAAGCAGGTTCTTGCCATCAAATAAACCCTTACGCACAGTCTCTTCCTGCGGAGGATAGAGCTCGGTAATACCCCTCTCCCTGGCTATGAAGTTCCTAAGTACATCAGGCAATGGCAAGTCCTCAACCCTCAAGACAACCAACCAATTAGTAAGGCACAACTAGATTAATAAGGAGTTAACGCCCAACACAAAGCTCATGAGCCTCCCGATCAACATCCCAAGTACTTGGCCAACCACCACTAAACCTATCGATCAAGTACGGCTTCGCATAG
>LOCH01000084.1 GCA_001516765.1 Vulcanisaeta sp. MG_3
CAATGCATTATTACTAGTTTTATTACTGGACCTATAGGTCTCGAGGATTACGTGGGCTATTAGGGGTTCTTCCATACCTGTAGGCCCTTATTCATGTAATCCCTGAACCCAGGCTCGGTGATGGATTGGGAGTACTTATTAATCCTAACGTCCTTAACATGTGCTAGGACCCGGTACATCCACCTTATCGATATCACGCCTACCAATCACTGCACCGCCAAGTAGTAGGAGGTTTATGTGAAACTTCCTAAGTGCATCCAATGCGTACCTAACCTCCATATCAAGCGCAACCCCCTCCAACTCCTCACCAGAGGCCCCGAGTATTGGCTTGAATGGTCAATACCCTACCTTTACCCCGCGCTTATCAGTACGGCTACGTTTGTTACGGATACCCTAAAGCCAAAGTACGTGATTTCCGCAAACCCAGAATCAACGTTATTGACGACGTAACTCACCAGCCTGTTGCTGGCGTGAGTGGGCTCCGTGACCATTACGTTGTTTAGGTGAGTCCCGGATATGTAGGGGTCGTTGAGGAGTACCACGTCACCCTGGTTCAACTCAACCCCCTCCCTATCAAGCCAGTTGAGGAGGTTCCTAACCCCAACCCTGAATGAACCCAGGTGAACGGGTATGTGCTCAGCCTGGGCAACAACCTCACCCTCAGGATTCACTACAGCGCAACACCCACCTCCTCAGCCACGAAAACCAAAACCCCAAACACCAACCCCAGGAAACCACGTGAACATGCCTTAGAGAGGTGTTTAAAAGTGGTCCTGCTTAGAGACAATAATGGGGAGAATCTATGGGCGTGGACCTAAGGAAGGAGGTGCTCAGGTTGCTTAAGGAGGATGAGGAATTTAGGCTAGCCGTAACGGGCTTACTAGGCATTGATGAAATACTCAAGGCAATAAAGTCCCTACAGGAGCAAATGGTTAAGCTATGCAGGAACAGGTGGCGAAGCAGGGAGAGGCCATATTAGCCCTGCAGAGGAGTCATGAGAAGTTGGCAGCATCAATAACGGCCCTTGGGTATAGGTACGGCATTTACACTGAGGATGTATTCAGGGACGCCATTAAGTACCTAATCGAGGACCTACTCAAGGCCTACGAGGTCAGGCGTTGGACATACTACGACAACGAGGGTGTGGTATTCGGCTACCCATCAGTCATCGATGTGGACGTACTAATTAGGGATAACGAACACATACTCATCGAGTACAAGGCAAGCATTGACAGAGGCGACATTGCCGAACTAGCCAGGGAGGGGATACTCTACGAGAGAGTGAATAAGGTTAAGCCGAAGCTACTAATCGTAGGACCAGTAGTCAGGAAGAGAGCCCTTGAACTAGCCAAGGCATTAAACATCGAGGTAAGGGCGACCGAGGTCATGGAATAACAAACCCAAACCAATGGATAAGTTACGGAGAGCCCATGATGTGGGTAAGCACCGAGTTTTTCCTAAATTTATGAAAATTACGAATTTCTAAATCATCAAGAGGTCGTGGACTAGCCATTAATCTATAGGACCTCACGGTTTTCGGAAATTTAGAAAACAAGACTTCTTATACATACCATAGGGTCTCTTGAATTCGTCTAGGCTTAACCTGTTTCTATACATCGCTGACCTCCTCTCCAATGTAATTGGGCGGATCAGCGCATGCTAGGGCTACGTCATCCTGGGATATTGATTACCCCATGACTGTGACACCGCCGTGGAGGGGTCTTGGGTTTGGGAAGTATTTTCTATATAGTATTATGTTTAGTACGTTCATTACGAAGGCGATACTGAACGGCACAGGTATTGGTAGATAATCGAGCATTACACCTGAGGATGTCGTCGCCGCGGCTGAGGGTAATAACCTGGCTGCTTGATTAACGCCGGTTACCGTGGACCTACTACCCCTACCCACAAGCTCCATCATCAAAGCCTGCTGCGGAGCCAGCGAGGATACCCTAAACATCACATAAATGATGTACGTGATCACAGCAATGGACAATGATGTGGAGAATGGTATCAATATCAGGGCTGCCGTGGATATGACCCTCGGGAGTATTATCGCATCCCTAAGCCCAAGCATCCTCGAGAAGTAGGGCGCCGTTAGTGAGGCCAGGGCAGCCGCTACACCACCTATGAAGAATATGTCACCAACCACACCATTACTAACATGAAGCACCTGCCTAAATATTATCGGTAGGAACGGCGTCACCAAACCCTGGGCTGTACCGTTCAGTGCACCAACCACAGCAAACCTCCTTATATACGCCAGATCACGCCTAACAACAGTCTCCGCCTTAGCATTACCACCTGGATCATCGACCCTACGATTACTCCTAACCACACGTTCATCTCTGATAGGCAGTACTATGAAGAAACTCACGGCAGAGAGGGTCAAAGCTATGTAAAAGGCCTCCCTATAACTCAGGTTTGCAAGTAATGCACCAATCGCCGATGACGCGCCAGAGACTAGGTTAAACACGGCATAAACCATGGATCTGTCGAGACCCTCAGTCTTATCGGCAAGTATAGCTGTTTGAACAGGGGCAGCAACCGCACCAACACTACCACTAGCCAAAGCCCCAGCAGTCCCAAAGCCACCGAGGGCAGCTGCGAGGAGTAATAATGGGTAATAATTGGTGAGTAGTAGTATTGCCGTGGCTATTGGCAGAAAAGACAGTGTGAGGAGTAGGATAGCCTTCCTACTATACCTATCGCCCAACCTACCAAATAACAGCGACATAAGTGGCGCTGTGAAGGCACCAACGCCGAAGAAAATACCAACGGCAGTCAGGGAGAGATGTAGGTAGTAATACAGGTAAAGCCCAGTAATTACGCCAAGTGCACCACCGGCAATACTCCTCACACTCCTAGAAGCAATCAACAACCAAACATCCCTATCCCAATTAGGCACAATCGATATCAAAAACAACCCATATAAAAACCAAACCACCCATCCATAGACAAAACTAATAATCAACCTCCGGTCCAGGCAATAATCAATGACTGAATGAAATGAAAATTTAATACCGTAATCTACTCATTCATCTAATCTTCGTCATGGGTAATTTACCACTCCTCAAGTCATTTATCAACTGAACAAGCTCGTTAACCGCAGCCTCAAGTATCGCCTTACCCTTCTCCTGATCAGCCCTCGATGGGTATCCCTGCACAGCCTTTGTGTATTCCATAGCGTAAACCTCCTTACCATATATCCTGAACCTAGCCTCAACCCACTCATCGGCAGCGCCATCCCGGGGAACCCACTTAACCAGGTGTGGGTAGGCAGCCCAAACCTCACTGGTCTCATCCTCAGCAGCGTGACCCTCAGGCGTCTCCAGAACCCTCCTCCTAGCCTCCTTAGCCAGGTCAATCCACCAATTAATGATTATTATCACGAGGTTTGTTTCCCTGGCCACGTCCTTGGCAGCCATGCTCAGGGCATCGACATTCCCACCATGCCCATTCACAACAACCAAGTACTTAACACCATTTCTAGCAACCTCCCTAAATATGTCCCGATAAAGCCTGTAAAGCGTCTCGTTACTTATGGATATCGTACCGGGGAACTTATCGAGGACGTAAGTATTACCATACCAAACAGTGGGAAGCAACAATGCGTTAGTCCTCTTGGCAGCCTCCTCCGCTATGTACGTAGCCATGAGTGCGTCAGTACCAAGCGGCAGGTGAGGACCATGAGCCTCAACAATACCCGTAGGCAACAAAGCAACCGTCTTATCAACACCCTCAAACTCAGGCCAAGTCAACTCCCACCAACGCATCAATCAGCGAAAAATAAGGCAGGCATTAAAGCATTTCCACGAATTAACCAAAGTCCTCTACACTTAACCGTAAATGAAATGAATTGCAAGAACAAACAGACATCGAAACCTTATGATGAGTACATCCTTATAAATTCGGGTAAACTCTATAGCGCCACTTATGCAGGGCTCATACCCACAATAATGCCTATTCCTGGCACTGCTCATTCATGACTATCCCCGAGAATTTAGACTCGGCAATATTACCATTAAGTATAGAGACGACGTGAAGAGCACGGTCATCATTGTTGACAACAAAGGTTGAATGTGCACAGAGGAAATAAGCCCAAACGATGCCATAACATTAACCAGGAATTTCCTAAAGGAAGACTTT
>LOCH01000085.1 GCA_001516765.1 Vulcanisaeta sp. MG_3
CGTCCTGGTTAACAACGCAGTCCTATACATGGCAATAACCTCTGTTGGTCTTAATTCCCAGGGTAGCCTTAACTCCTCAAGCTTCCTAACCTGCGCATACTTGGTTCTACCGATCTCCACGGCATGTATGTGATGGGCTAGTAGGTGTATTATTGTGTTCATGTCCACCCTGTAATTGATTAGTATTGTTGCTTCCTCAGGTAAGTACCTACCCGCAATGCCCTGACACCGTTTATCCTCACCCACGAATTCGCCGCACTCGTTAACCGAGTTTATTGTGGCTACGACCTTGGGCTTCTCTATGTTCATTCCTTCAGCGATTCCCTCAAGGATACCTTCAACACTGCTCTCAATGTCCTCGAGGGGTTTTAGTATTGAGTTCTCGATCTCTGTAAGTACTTGGTTCACGAAATCCCTACCAGCAGACATTGTGTAGCAAGCAATGGTTAGAGTTTATGAACCTTACGTAAATGTTGATTGCGGTATGCCATGGGAATATAAAATGCAAAAAATGCATAGAAAACAATCACTTTAAGCTGCGCCATTAATGGGTTGTTGTGAGGGTTGGGGAGTTGACGGTGGATTTACGGGGCGTGGGTTGCCCATACGGTAGTACATTGGCTATACAGCACTTTAGGGATGCGCCGGTTGGTTCCGTAATAACGTTCCTGCTTGATGATGAGGAGTGCTTCTTAACCCTGAAGAGACTGTTCCCATTGCTTGGACAGAGGGTTGTTAAGACTAGCTCACAGGGTAAAACGTACATGCTTTCCGTACTGAAGGTGAGGCTTTTCTAGGCGTAAAATGGGCCTGGAGGTAATGCATTTTAGGCTGTGGTTTAGCCCGTTGATGTGTCCTTTGATAAGCCTGGTTACCTAATCGGGCGTGGTTTCGTATATACTGATTATAGGCCCCAGTTTCCTCGGTATTACGGTTACACGGTTAGGCATGTAAGGATTAGGGTGAGGATCGACGCTAGTAATAAGTCGATTAATGGACATGTAGAGTACTCAATTAATGTAACCACGGAGAGGGGCTACATAGAATTTGATGCGGCAGAGATGGGGTTAAATCGGTGAGGGTTGATGGAACCGAGGCTAGGTATGAGTATGATGGTAAATCCCTGAGGGTCTATGTTGGTTCTGGCGATCACGTGGTCTCGGTGGAGTACGAGGCCAAGCCCAGGAAGGGCCTCTACTTCGTGATGCCTGATGAGTATTATAGGGATAGGGTTCCCATGGTCTGGACCCAGGGTGAGAGTGAGGATAATCATTACTGGATGCCCTTACCTGACTATCCCAATGCCAAGTTCACCAGCGAGATGGAGATCATTGTTCCGAAGACCTGGATTGCAGTGTCCAATGGCGTTTTAGTGGAGAGTAAGGACCTCGGCAATGAGACCCTGTGGCATTGGAAACTCGATAAACCGCACTCAGCCTACCTAATAGCCTTCGCCGCCGGCGAGTTTGAGGTTATTAGGGATAATTGTGATGGCGTGCCAATAGAGAATTACGTGCCGAGGGGCATGGTTGATAGGGCTAGGTTCACGTTCCATAGGCTCTGCGATATGATCAAATTCTACAGCGAGTACACAGGCGTTAAATACCCATGGCCGAATTACAAGCATGCTGCAGTCAGCGAATTCATATATGGCGGTATGGAGAACACGACAATAACGATAATAACAGACACAACACTGCACGATGAACACGCCCACTGCCCTGGCGGTAAATTCCCCTGTCCAGGTATGGAGGATTTCACTTCAGATGGATTAATAGCTCACGAACTGGCTCATCAGTGGTTTGGTGATTATGTGACGACTAAGGATTGGGCCAATATCTGGCTTAATGAGGCGTTCGCGACCTACTTCGAGGCCATGTATACCGAGCATGCCAAGGGCCGTGATGAGTTCATTTACGAGCTTTACCAAAACCTTAGGTCGTACCTAAATGAGTATGGTAATAGGTACGCGAGGCCTATCGTGACTAGGCTGTATAGGGATCCCGAGGAGATGTTTGATAGGCATACGTACGAGAAGGGAAGCTTGGTCCTCCACACCCTACGTAACCTGCTCGGCGATGAGGCATTCAGAAGGGGCATAAACCTATACCTAACGAGGCATGCCTACGGTAATGCGGATACGGAGGACCTCAGGAAGGCGCTCGAGGAGGCTTCTGGACAGCCGCTGGACTGGTTCTTCACACAATTCGTATACTCGGCAGGCCACCCCGTGATTAAGTATTCGTGGAGTTATGACCCGAGTATCAGGATGATTAGGTTGAGTATAAGCCAAACCCAGGGTGAGGATTCATACCCGATCTATAGGCTGCCGCTCGAGCTCGAGATCGGTTATTCCGGCGGTAGGACTGAGACGTTTAGGTTCGAGCTTAATGAGAGGGATGCTACGCTATACATACCAGCCAGCGAGAAACCGCAGTACGTATGCCTTGATCCACAGTTTAAGGTTGGTGTTAAGGCTGTGAATGCGGATAAGGGTGTCGAGGAGACCCTGGCTGAGTTAGGAAGTGGTAACTTGCCGTGTAGGTTGGAGGCCATTGATGCCCTGGCCAGGGTCGGTAGCGCGAGGGCTGTTGAGGGGTTAAGCAGTGCGCTGCGTAATGATAAGTTCTGGGGCGTTAGGGCTGAGGCGGCAAGGGCATTGGGTAGGGTTGGTACCGACGAGGCCTTGAAGGTGCTAATTAACGCATTAATCGCTGAGCAGCACCCGAGGGTTAGGCAGGCAATTGTGGAAGCCCTAGGTAACTTTAGGGGTAAGGTTGAGGCGGCTAAGGCGTTGGTCGAGGTTCTTGAGAACACCAGGGAGAGCTACTACGCTAGGTATAGGGCTGCCCAATCCCTTGGCAAGGTCGGGATTGCCGAGTACGGTAAGTACCTGGTTAAGGCCCTTGATTACCCGAGCCATAATTACGTCATAACCCAGGGTGCATTGCAGGGTTTGGCTGAGCTTGGTTCTGAGGATGCCGTGAGTACATTGTTGAGTTATACCGAGCTTGGTAAACCAACCCCCGTTAGGGTTGCTGCTGTGCAATCCCTCAGCAAGTTCGTTAGTGATAGGAGGGTTTATGATAGGTTGAGGATGTTACTTAAGGATCCATACTTTAGGGTTAGGTTTGCGGCCATAGCGGCTGTGGAGGGTGCTCTTGATCCGAGGTTCCTCGATGTGCTCGATGAGTTGTCGGTGAGGGATTTGGATGGTAGGGTTAGGCGTTATGCAAGGGATGTGGCTAGGAGGATTAGGGATCAGTTGCAGAGGGGTGTTGAGTATGCGAGGCTAAGGGAGGAGATTGATAGGATTAGGGAGGAGCAGAGGAGGTTGATGGATAGGCTGGATAGGCTAGAGTTCAAGGGCTAATGCATTAACTTAGCTATAAAAACTACGTGGCTACCCGACTTGGCAACCCTCTCTACAACATCGTAATTCTTAAACAAAATCTCCTCAAACCTAGACCTTAACTTCTTAGGAACAACAATCTGCAGTAACCCACCGGGTTTCAGGTGCTCCCTGGCACCAATTATTAATCTCCTATTTAGCTCGAGGCCTGCCGTTATTGGTGGGTTTGATATTACCGTGTTGAATCTCTCGCCAACTACGGCGTTGTAGAGATCACCCCAACGAACCTCCGCATTACTTACGCCATTAATCCTGGTATTCATCATGGCGAGTTTAACGGCTAGCTTATTGATGTCAACCATGACAACCCTACCCTTTGGTGCTAGTTTCGCGGCCACTATACCTAGAACACCGTAGCCACAGCCCATGTCTAGGATATCCCAATCACTCATTATGACCATATTCTCAGCCAACAACCTAGTTCCCTCATCAACGTGCTCGCTCGAGAAAACACCAGGGGCTAGCACTAGGGTCAGTGGTATGCCCCTAATTATGGTCCTAATCTTCCTAACCCTCAGTTCCTTAAATGTGGGTTCCTTATCGTAATAATGCACAGTTTAGGGTCTAACCGCGTAATTAATACCTTACTTGGCTCTAAACTATTCGATGATTGCTTTTTAAGCCTACTAAATGTCGAGTAAATCGATGAGGAGGGACGCATTCATTGGTTACTTATCGATATACGTAGTATCCGCATCCCTCAATTACTTCTTCGTGAAGTTCGGACTTCGTTATGCAACGCCATTGAGTTACATGGCGATTAGGTATCTGTTGGCTGGCATTGCCTTGGCAATCATATCGTTAATCATGAACGGTAGTAAGTACTACTTCGTATTTAACAGGGATTTATTGTTACTGAGCCTATTCTCATCACTAAGCACCGCATTGTGG
>LOCH01000086.1 GCA_001516765.1 Vulcanisaeta sp. MG_3
CCACGGAATCCGCACCAGCCAATAAGTTGGCTGAGATCAAGGGTTTGGGCGTTGAGGTTTGGGTGGTGGGTAAGGAGAGGGTTGACTTAGGTAAGACGCTGGAGAGATTGTATACAGAAAGGGGTGTGAGGAGGGTGCTGGTTGAGGGTGGTGGCCACCTTAATTGGCAGTTAATCAAGGAGGGGCTTGTTGATGAGGTTAGGTTGACCGTGTCGCCCTACGTGTTTGGTTCAGGTACGTCATTCCTTGAAGGTGAGGGGTATCCAACAACCAGTGAAGGCCCCAGGTTGAGACTTGTCTCAGTTAGGGTGTGTGAGTGCGGTAATGAGGTTGTTCTGGACTACGTCGTTAATAGGGAAGGAATCATTAAAATGGGTGAGTAACAACCTAAAGCTCAATGGACGTACTTGTTGGAACGTGTGGGTTTCCAACAGCGAGGCCCAGGTACTACTCCCTATTTAGGGTTGTGGAGCTTCAGGAGACATTCTATGACATACCAACACCGGAAAGAATGGGTGGGTTTAGGAGGGAAGCGCCTGGTGATTTTAGGTTCACGGTTAAGGTGTTCCAGGGGTTAACCCACACCAGCGACTCACCAACCTGGAGGAGAATAAAGAGGGCTGAGTTGAAGGGCGATCTCAAGAACTACGGTTTATTGAGGCCCACCAGGGAAAACCTGGAGCTTTGGGATGAATTCGCCAAATCAGTCAAGCCATTAAACCCGTCATTTTACGTCTTCCAAACGCCACCATCAATGAGAATAACGGAGGAGAATATTAAGGATGTGATTGAGTTCTTCAGAACGATAGGCGCAAACGAATCCTTTGGTTGGGAACCAAGGGGTTATAGCTATGGCAAGCCTGAGTTATTAAGGAAGATCTTCGAAGAGGTAGGGATCATTCACATAGTGGATCCATTCAAACGAAATCCATTGATAGATAGAAACACAGCCTATCTTCGACTGCATGGTATTGGTAGGGGTGAGGTTAACTACTCATACAAGTACACGGATGATGACCTAGCCCGCCTCAGGGATATCGTTAATAACCTGAACTCCTCCATCGTGTACGTCATGTTTAACAACGTCCACATGCTCGATGACGCCCTTAGATTCAAGAAACTAATGGGTTGATTACGATGTTTAGCAAGTCCGTGGCTGAGGGTGTATTGAGGATTCTTGGTGATGATGAGGTCGAGGTTGTTGATCAGTGCGCATGCCTTAATTACACGTACGTACTGATCAAAACCAAACTAGGCGAGTTTCTGGGCATAGCCTACACACCAATTGAGGATCTCAGGGCTGGGGAGGTTGGTGTTGTACCCAGGGTTGAGGAATTGCCAGAGTTAGTTATTCACCTCGACTCATTAATTCGGGCATTAGGCATTGCTTTGGTCAATGCAATATCCCACTACCTGGTTGTCCGTGAAGGTTTGAGTTTGAAGCAGGGCGATCTGAAGAATGAGATACTAAGGTATACCAAGCAGGGATGCACAGCATGCTTCATCGGCAGTATAACACCCGTGGCCGAAAAACTCAGTGATAGGTGCGTGGTTTATCAATTAGAGAGGAGGAGTGATCTTAGGCATGGTAGTTACCCGGACGTTGATGCTCCATTGATAATACCCAATTGCGACATACTGGTCATAACGGGCTCCGCGATAATCAACAACACGATAGATCAAATACTATCATTGAGGAAGGAGGGATCTACAGTGATGCTAAGCGGCCCATCTGCTGCGGCATACCCCCCTGTACTACATGGGTTAGGGATTAATGTTGTCGCGAGCTCGTTGGTTAAGGATGTCAGGGCTACGATTGATCTACTAAAGCTTGGCGCTGGGTATAGATTGCTTGATAAGAGGGGTTTGCTATTTAAGTACGTATCAACGAGGTAATTAAAAATGAGAGTACTCGTTGTTATTAATTGCAGTAAGAAGAAGGTAATTGATTTAGGGGTTGTTCGGTCAAGGTTAGGTACCGTGCCTAGCTTCGATCTAGAGAGGGAGTATGAGTATAGGCAAGTTTTAAGTGATTTCATGAAACCTGCCATTGAAATGTACGATGGGCCTGAATTTAAGGTATTGAGAAGATTTAGGGGTTGCATTGATGTATTCATACTTTCAGCGAGGTATGGAATAATTAGGGATAAGGACTTGATAATACCCTATGACGCCTACCTCGGTAATGCCGATTACTCAGTAATAAGTACCTGGGCTATGTATGGCAATTGGGGTCTAAATGAATTAACGAGTAAGACCTGGGACCTAGCAATAATTAGGTTAAGTAAAGTATATACTAAATTCTTCATGAAATTAATCAAGAATCCATGCGCATTAGGTAATGAGGTGCATATAATTGGTGGTAGGTACATTGACCTACTTAATTGTGAGGGTTCGGTTCGTCATCATATAAGGGGGCCTGGCGAAGCTCAACATGTGATATATGAGTTACTTAGTAGGGCTTGCAATGATTCATCCACGCATACGTAGAATATTTTTAAATGTAATAATTTGAGTTTTATCGTTATTCACATATCTTAGAGTAAATACTCTGGTAAAAGGCAGATAGATTTTTAAATACAATTGCTTCATGAGCGCCTAAAGTCTCAAGTATGACTGTGAACAATGGGGTGCATACTAACGCAGTTGGTTTACGTAGAGTACTTGGTTTTTGGGACATATTTTTCGCGAGCTTGGGAGGTCAATCACCATTCCTAAGCGATTTGACATACGCCTCAGTAGTGCTAGCCATCGCGGGTCTGGCAGGACCTGTTGCAATAATCATAGGTACACTCATAGCCTTCGCCAACGGCTTCGTAGTAGCTAGATTGAGTAAGCGCATTGCAGAAACAGGTGGTTATTATAAGTATGCCACTAGGTACCTTGGTGGTGTTTACACGGGGGTCTTCGTTGGATGGAATTATTTATTTTACTCAATACTCTATGGCGCTGCTTACGCAATAAGTGCGTCATACATAGCTCAATGGATCTTGGGTATACCTTGGCAGGTCACTTTACCTATTTCCCTGGCATTAATAACAACACTCGCCTACCTGGGTATTAGGGTCTCTGCTAAGTACGCGATCTTTGCGGGCTCCCTAGAGATGGTGGCACTAATACTAATATCCCTTGTCCTATTAGCGACTCCGCACGGTGTGTTCTTTAACCCATTTAACTACGTGACCTCTGTACCATTACCTCTGCTTATGGTTGCTGTGGTTTATGCAATAGCCATACCCACCGGTTATGGCACAATAACGCCATTGAGTGGTGAGGTTAAGAAGGCTAGGGAAACCGTTAGTCGTGCCATTCAATTAGTGATAATAACAGGTGGTGCGTTGGCTGCGTTGGCTATATACTCAACGGCTGTTGCCGGTCTTTCGTACATGAAGCTTAATCAATTTATTGAGTTCCTAAATAAAGCATCTAGCAAGGGCTTATCTCCTGTGGTCATAATACTCCATCACTTCCTAGGAGTGCTACTTGATCCCATAGTCATATTCGCAATGATAAATGATGGCGTACTTGGTGGACTTGCCTACGTCCTTGCCGCCTCAAGAACCCTTTACGCAATGGCTGAGGATGGACAATTACCCAGTGCTTTATCACTGATTAATAGCAAGGGTAACCCTGTGATTTCCGTATTAATTAGTGCGTTGGCACTCGATGCGATTGCACTGGTCATGACGTACGTGGTTGGTCCATTCGCAGCGTTCCTAATTCTTGGCTTTTTATCAATGCTTGCAAACTTAATTATTCATTTATCGGCAAACCT
>LOCH01000087.1:0-4097 GCA_001516765.1 Vulcanisaeta sp. MG_3
CAAAATCTAAACTTATAAGCAGGTTACATTACTTAACTGTCAATGGTTACAATAAAGGACATAGAAATCTACCCAGTGAGCGATTTGGCAACGGCTAAAGCCTCACCATGGGCTTCCGTGTCAATAATTGTTAGGGTTGTTACGAGTGACGGGCAGGTTGGTTATGGGGAGGCTGTGCCTACATTGAGGGTTAACCCCGTGGTTAGGGCTATTGAGGAGGTTAGGAGGTTTATGGTTGGTAAGGACCCATTCAGGATAACGTATCTATTCAGGGAGTGGTATAAGCACGAGTTCTACATTAGTAGGTCCTTCGAGTCGGCCACGGCATACAGTGCAGTGGATATTGCATTGCATGACTTGTTGGGTAAGTACCTGGGCGTGCCCGTGTACCAGCTTATTGGTGGTCTCGTTAATGATAAGATTAAGGCTTACGCAAATGGTTGGTATAGTGATTGCGTGACGCCTGATGACTTCGCAAGGAGGGCTAAGGATGTTGTCTCCATGGGTTTCAAGGCACTTAAGTTCGACCCCTTTGGACCATACTTTGATCAAATGGGTGAGGAGGGTCTTGAGGAGGCTATGGAGAGGGTTAGGGCTGTTAGGGAGGCTGTGGGTAAGTACGTGGACATACTCATAGAGACGCACGGTAGGTTTGATATAAACACGGCGGTTAGGATGGTTAAGGCCATGGAGGAGTTCAACCCATTATTCATTGAGGAGCCGGTACACCCGGACCTCAACTTTGAGGGTTTGGCGAAGATTAAGGCAGCCGCACCCAGTGTTAGGATTGCGGTTGGCGAGAGGATAATCAGCGTTGAGGAGCCGCTCCAACTGCTCGAGAGGGGCTTAGTCGATGTGCTACAGCCCGACATCACGAATGCCCTCGGGTTCACTGGTATGGTTAGGATAAGGGCTCTCACGGAGGCCTTCGGTGTTGAGTTGGCGCCGCACAATGCCTTTGGACCTGTTCAACATGCGGCAACGATGCAGTTCGATGCCAGCACATACAATTTATTGATTCAGGAGAGCTTCTACGACTTCTGGCCCCAGTGGAAGAAGGACATAGTCAATAATGCATTCAGGATAGAGGATGGATACTACAAGGTGCCCAACAGACCCGGCCTTGGTGTTGATGTTAATGAGAAGTTACTCAATGAAATGAGGTTTGAGGGTATGGAACCATTCCATGAGGAGGAGCCTGTGTGGGTCATAAAGGGTACCTGGAGAAGCTATAAGTCAATGTAAGGAAGACTTAAAATAATTTATAAATGAATAATATGCCGTAAAATGTCAAGCCGTAGCATTGGCCAAGGTACATGCCCAAAATGCGGTAGGCGAGGTACGTTGGTTATTAAGACCTTGGGTGGTGGTTACTATGCCTATTATCGACACGGTAGATCATGGTGTTACCTAGGACCCCTTAACAAGGTATACGACGAGGTTAGGAAGAGCCTTGACCCGAACTACGTAGAGGAGTTCGATGGGTTCGTTGGCAGGGTTAGGATGGGCTTGAATGAATCGGTGACCAGCGTGTTTAGTTGGATTGGGGTGATTCGCATGGGGATAATGTATTTATTGATCCTTGGTATTACCTTCTATATACTATTGCTCATGGCATTAATAGTGATGTATCAGGACCCACCATTATTCTTACTAGTAGGTAGGATTCTCGATCTAATCAATAACGCCATCAGTTTGGTCATAACCTACATGTACATATACAATGGATTCCTTGAACTAAGTAAAATCGATAAAACCTATGGATTGGGCTTTGGCGGTTCCCTGATTAGGTTGATCGCCTTACTATCCCTCATAGTTTTTGACAGTATCGTCCTAGCAATCAACGTACCAGCTATTACTGGATATGCGATTAAGGACGTGATTGGTGCCGTAATTGTGATTGCATGGGCCCTCATATTCACGCCAATATATAGGCTATCCAACGCATTCAATGCAAAACCAACAAATGTGGGGATTATCATAGCCATGATAGGTTATGCACTCGACTTGGTGCCCGGCATTGTGTTGATTGGTGCACCAATACAATTCATTGGAGAGGGCATCATAGTACATGGGTTAGGGAAATTACCAGTATCCAGGTCGTAATAGTATTGAAATGCACGAACGTGTGGTAATGCTTTACCAATAAAAGGTGGTTCGGCAACAGCATTTCGATGCGTAACCCAGGTTATAGGTCTAAGTTAAAGAGGCAATACATCATCGTAGCGCTAATTGCAGTAATAACAATATTAATTATTATGTTAATAGTGCAGGCAATCCACGGTCAAAACTATAAACCTAGTTACTTAGTGAACGGGGACATAGACATTAACTACGGCGCCGCGTTGACATACTTCGAGGGAACCAATGGTCTAATAATAGTCCTAGGACCCAACAAGCTCTATAGCAATGTCCTAATGAGGGCTGAGGAGCTAGGCATAGGTGTCCAGAGGATAGTTTATGCAGGCCTTAACCTAACCCTAGCCCTAAACCTAGTGAGTAGTCATCCAGGTTCAATCCTCATACTAGACATACCGTACGTAGAAATTAAACCAAACACCTTAGGTCCATTATTGGCACCATATCTGAAGTACGGCCTCATAGCCTTTTATAACTCCACAGAACAGGAATTACAGGAGTATGCATTAAATGCCCTATACTACGCCGAAATAATGGGCAATAAAACCAATGGTCATTACCTAGCCCTTTTACCGTACCTATCAGGAGGACCGCCATTCACCGTGGAAGTAGTCACGGATTACCACGGTAAATTTGACGCATCAATTGGTTATAACCTAAGCATTAGGGGCTTATTATTCGTGCTTTATGAGCAAAGCAATGATCAATTCTATGACCCCTGTACTACGTACAGGACTCAACTTAATTTACCAAGTGGTTACTACTATGTAAGTCCCCTGTTTAATGATTATGCCTCACCATACTCTGATAATTATGTATCGCGATGGATTTGGGACTTCTGTATATATTACCCAAGTAATTGGGAATACACAGCCACAATACCCGATTATATAGACATATTCCCATACGACTTCATGGCCATAACGCCGCAGTCGAGTTACAGTATTTCATATACCGAGTGGCCACAGCCCTTCACAACAGTAACGACGTACGGCATTGGCCTTGCTAATGATTACGCCTCATCGTGGAATTACTATAAGGAGGGCGGAGGTTTTAGTAATGGATTAGCACAATACCTGGACCTGAGGCTTACGAATCGCCGACATCTCAATCATCGGTAACACAATATGAGTTGCAAATATATTTTAACCTGGGATTGACCAATCTTTTGCAAATAATTATTGATAATGTTTCTGACCCAGCCAGCATAGTCAATGGCCAATCAAATGGGTGGGGTGTTTATGCCAATGATACCTGGTCGCTCACCCTTTTCAACCCAGCCTTTGGTGATACGGTACAGATGAGCGTTGGTGATATGGGCTTTATGGACCTTCCGCAGTCGCAAACCCAGCCTAGCTACACTGGTTACTTACCCATCCATGGAAATTTCACGATCGAGTCCCAAATAGGGCCTACTGGCTGTATGAGTTATTATTACTACGCCATTGAACTCAACTGGTACATTATTTACGGCACCTCACCAACATCTTTAAGTTTTAATGATCAGAGTTATGAATTATGGACGCCAGCAGCAGAGGGTGTGGTGTGTGAGCCCATCGTACCGTCTTGATTTATTATTTGTTTGGACGATCATAATTAATTTAAAAGTGGCTTAGGTTTGTTAGGAGATGATGAGTAGTGATGTGTCTTCAATTATTAAGCAATTGAACGAACTTGAAATGAAGATCTTAGCCCACATTTACCACTATGGTCCGGATACACCTTGGTTACTGGCTAGGAGACTCCTTGGTGCTGCTGGTTGGAGACCCATTGTTCCTGAGGATGAGGTTGAGCAAGCCGTGCAACACCTGGTTCAGTTGGGTTTGCTCCATGAGTTCAGGGGATCGCTTAAAAGGTCGGGTCACCAGTTCCGTGAAGCCCTGGCTTAAGGTGAAGCAGAGAAATCCGGAGAGGAGGGGTAGGGGTATTTACTACGACTTAACGAAGATCGGCAGAAA
>LOCH01000087.1:4147-7069 GCA_001516765.1 Vulcanisaeta sp. MG_3
AGACCAACCCTGTTAAGTGCTGAGGCTATATACGATGATTCGCACGGTATGACAAAATCGCCAAGCGACAAAACAACAAGCACATTATCAACGCTTACAGCGGATTCCTTCAGGGCATCCATGTAGGTGTTAATGACCCGTGCCGCCTCATTATCCATATCAAGCAGGTTGCCCACCATCTCGAAGGCACTTGCTATGGCGTTTAGGTTTGTGGGCATTGGGATTGCCAAAACAGGCGCTATCATTGATAGCGAATCAACCAAATGCTTCTGTACGGGATACGCCAATATTATCAGGTCAGGTCCTAACCTCCTTATCGATTCAATATCAGCCGCTGTGAATGAGCCTATCTTCATAGTCTTCATAGCCTCCCTCGGCCTATAACTCCACACATCACTGGCCACAACCCTGTCACCGGCACCCAGCACGAATAGGTACTCCGTTATTGATGGGTTAAGACTAACAATTTTCCTTGGAACGCCATCCAGGGCTTTGGTTAGCAGCACGCTTTAACCTGGAGAAACCAATTAATTTCTGTTACCTAACCATAGCATAATGATGAGCCAGGACTTTAGCGAGCGATGAGCGAATCTTCTCGCCCCTGACTTTAGGTAGAGATGATCATCAGTTGGCTCATAATTAATCATCCATAGATCATAAACTTAGCCCTCATCACCAGGGGATACTTAAGGGAAAGGTTTATTAGCCATTTGGGTTTCCATGGCTTAATTATGTCGTTTGACAAAGTAGGTAAATTGATAAAGGAGGATTATGAGTTAAGTAACCATGATCATGAAAACAACGATTTACTAAAGGTCATTGGAGGAATATCCAAGCTTAACGAGGCCAATAAGGCTGTGTTTTGCCGGTGGGTTAAGTATGGCTTTATTGAGGGTTCCAAGGCCTTTGTTTCCCCTGTGGGTACCATCACATTGACCGATTGGTCCTCTGAGGTTGATCCATTAATCCACGATCTAATAAACAATGGTATAGCCACCTTGAATGATAAGGGTTATGTGGAGATACCGTACATGATGCGGTGGAGCGAGATCATAGATTTAAGCCCCGTGTGTGTCGATGATCCACTAGGTATTGATCCCAGTGAGACCATATACCCAAGCCCGATGATAATGAAAGTACCACCCTCAAAGGAGTTGATTGAGGACTCCTATGATGACTTATCGAGATCTCTAGCAAATACGATTAAGGGCTTTGACTTCTACATAGATGGTGAGGTTGTTCATGTGGGGCTTAATGTGAGATCAATAGGTTTTGTAAACTCAGTACTGTTTAGGAGCCCGATTGATGTTTTGGTGGTCACGGATAATAGGTCAATCATAGCCCATAAGGTGATTGATCCAAGTCGTACAGTCCATAGGGGTTTGTCATCCATGGAGCATTACCTGTTGGATGGCGTAGATTACGCAGTGTTGGTTCATAAGTACACTTATTATGAGGATCATGTGGAAACCTTCAATAAGATCATTAGTAGGCAGTACATTAGGGATTCTGGGTTTGTGATTGTCCCATACGAGTTGGATTACATGATCTTCCTCAAGTGGCCCCGTTATAATTCCATAGTAACCAAGTCCCAGAGTGCTGCGAGTAAGCGGGCGTTAATTGGCGGTGCAATTAGTTTTATGCTTAATGCCCGTTAAGTATTAAATTTAGGCTCAATTGAGGTTTTGCGGTGTTCGGATGTCATTGGTTTGGATCTATGTTCCACCAGGTACTGAATATAAGAGAGAGCAGGAGCTAGATCCTAACCAAGTACTAATGATAATTAACAACGGTTGTGAAAGTATCAAGTCCCTTTTGGATTACATAGTTAATAATGTTCTGCATCAAACACGGTATGTGAGGGCTAGTGCACGGGCTTATAAGGGTGGTGACGATGCCTTAGTACATTTTGTAATAAATGTTGATGGTGGTAATAGGGAGATTATGGTTATTGTTTCAAGGAATCCGGCGGATACCTTATTCAATTATTACACGAGTTCTTCAACGGAGAATATCATTGAATGTGATTTTGGATAGTTTAGAAAATATAATTAGTTATTTCGGTATTTTAAAGAAAAACATTATATATACTTTACGCAGTCACTAGAATATTAAAATTGATAGGGTAAATTTAATTAAGGGAGGATTATTGATACATAGCGATGCCAAGTGTATCCTATGGCAAGTACACCCTGGAAATCCCCGTTAGGGTTAAGTTGTTCATAGACGGTGAGGAGGTCTCCTCAAGCAAGGGCAAGACATTCACAAGGGAGAACCCGGCTCATTTTGATCAAACCATAGCCGTTATTGAGGAGGCTTCGACTGACGATCTCAATAAAGCCGTGGACCTTGCAAGGGAGGTTTTTGATAAGGATAAGTACGGTTGGGTTACGAACTACAGGCAGAGGCTCAGGATCATATATAAGACGGCTGAGATACTCAGGGAGGAGGCCGACAGGATTGCAGTCACAGTGGCCCTCGAGAACGGCATGCCCATTAGGCAGGCCAAGGCTCATGTGCTTGCCGCCGCAGAGGTCTTTGAGTTTTATGCTGGTCTTGCTGATAAGGTTTATGGAGACTCGATAGTGCTTAGTAATGGTAATGTATCATTAATATTCAAGGAGCCTGTCGGTGTCGTTGCTGCGGTATCTCCTTGGAACTTCCCAATGACCCAAGCCGCGAGGAAAATAGCCCCGGCACTGGCCGCTGGATGTACGGTGGTTTGGAAGCCCGCTAGTTACACACCGATGAGTGCCATGGAGATTTACAGGGCTTTAGCGAGAGCTGGGTTGCCGAAGGGTGTTGTCAATGTTATTTATGGACCTGGAGCTACCGTGGGTAATGAACTCGTTAGACATCCAAAGATTGATTACATAAGCTTCACCGGAGAGACAACAACGGGTAAGCTAATCATGCAGCAGG
>LOCH01000088.1:0-4355 GCA_001516765.1 Vulcanisaeta sp. MG_3
ATCCCCCTTATTTCTATTTCCTAATTCATATTTAAAATCCCTGAAGCCCTTAGCCACGGACTAAGTATGTCCAATACTAAAGCATTAGTATTTCAGCCTCCCTTAACTCCCAAGTTGTTGAATCAACAATTAAGCCCAGGGCCTCAAGGGTTATAACGCCTATCAAAACCTCATTCAACTCATTAGAAACAAGCACCGGGGATACTCCACGTTTATTTCCAACCTCCACCAATGCGAAGCTTTCGTCCATATCCACGTAACCACTGGCGGTCCTAACCCTCCTTTTACCAACAGTCCTTAGTCCTAATTCCTCATAGATATGCTTAGGTATTACGGTGAATGTCGCGCCAGTATCCACCAATGCCTTAATCTCAATTCCCCTGCCAGTAATTGGGTTAATTAACTTCGCATCAACCCATACATGTCCCATCGAGATCCTACCATTAGCATTCCTCAGTTAGGATTATTAAATTTGTTGTAATATTGTAAATAGAAAAGCGTTCTTTCACGCCCAGTCTGTGCTCATTATTAGGTTTCCCTCACCAATAATTAACGTGTGCCTACCCTTCTCAAGCCTCACTGCTGATCTCGGCCCAATTATGCTATCGACAACCCTAGCCCTACCAAGCTCGAGCCTTGCATCGTTGAGTATCAAGCTCCTACTCATTGTACCGCCGTTTATTGTCACGTTGGCCTCCACGTCAACGTAATGCTCAATCACCGAGTCCTTACCCACCACCGAGCCTCGCCCCACGTAAGCTGGCCCATGCACAACACCCTCAACCACAGCGTCTCTCTCAATAATGACTCTGCCGTTGACCATGCCCCTAACCTCACCCTCAATCCTAGTCTCCACAGCATCAAGCATTAGGTACACGAGATCCAGCATGTCCTGTGGTGTACCCGTGTCCTTCCACCAACCATTGGTCACGGTATAGCCAACCCTGCGGTTGTTATCTATGAACCACTGTATTAACTCCGTTATCTCATACTCACCCCTGGCCGAGGGCTTCAGGGTCTTGAACGCCCTCTCTACGTCATCTGGGTCCCTGAACATGTATATGCCCGTAACAACGTAACTGTTCGGCGGCGGCTCCCTGGGCTTCTCAATCAACCTAACTACCCTACCATCACTGACTATGGCGTTGCCGAACCTCGTTGAGTCCCTGTGTTTCGTGAGCACTATGTACACGTCGTAACCACCCTCCCTAAACTCCCTAACGAACCCACCCACACCCTCACCGAAGTAGTTATCGCCAAGGTACACCACAAGCTCGCCATTGGCACCTTCCTCAATTGCCCTATGTATTGCATGGGCTATGCCCAACCTCTCACCCTGCTCAACATACCTAACCCTAACACCCAGCCCTGAACCATCACCGAGGGTTTGCCTGAATAGGAAGCCGAGGTGACCAACAACCACGTGGAAATCACTGATACCGCTGTCCCTAAGATTCTCTATAGCCCTAACAATAAGGGGCTTACCCATCACAGGAATCAGCGGCTTCGGTAGGGTGTAGGTCAACGGTCTGAGTCTCGTGCCCTCGCCAGCCACGAGTACAACACCCACCAAAACCATTAGTAACAGCATTAATTCAAATTATTAAAATATTAAACTCCATTCTACAGAATTTTACTCATGAATTGGGGGTGAATCGATAACAATTCAACAACCCACTTTAATTAATACCAATGGTGGAGTATCGATGCGCCCATCATTAATGATCTCATGGTGCCTGGCGAATCACCTCAATTGCTCAATGCACCATCAACTTGATAGTAATTAATACCCACCTACTGGGCGGGCCTAAGCATGGCCCTCAGGGCTTTGCTAACGTACTCATTTATCCTTGGTTTCAATCGTCTCAAGCCCTCTAGGATTAGCGGTACCTCCTACATTAGCATTCGCACCTTCGTGAGTACGAAGGAGCCACACCCACAAGGGATTAGGTGCAATCCCACCGCTTACACACTCAGCAGAGTGAGGATTAAGCACAGGGTAAGTCACGTAAAAGCGACAAAAGTCCTTATTAATACGTACATGGTTCTTAACTAAATGGTTGAGTCTGTTGTTGGTACGGTAGTTGATAAGGCGATGGACGCTGTGCTGAGGAAGGTGAGTAAGGGCAAGAAACTATCCACAGAGGACCTGGTGATCCTAACCCTCGGCCTATTCCGCGAAACAAGCAGGAGGATTGATGAGCTCTACGAAATGATGAGCAAGAACTATGAAGCACTGAGCAATAGGATTAATACCGTTAATGACTCACTCATCAATAGGATTAACGCAATTAACGACTCACTTACCAATAGGATTAACGAGGTCCAGGACTCGTTGCTCAAGAAAGTCGATGAGCTGAATAAGAGGATTGACGCGATCACCGATGCGCTAAGTAAGAGGATTGATACCATCAACGACTCACTGAATAATAGGATCGAGGAGGTCTACCTCTCATTGAGCAGCAAGGTTGATGAGTTGAATAAGAAGATTGATGCGGTTAACGGCTCATTAAGCAAGAGGATTGATGCTATTAATGATTCATTGAGCGGGAGGATTAATGAGACGAATAAGAAAATCGACGAGGTGAATAGGAGGATTGATGCTATTAGTGATTCGTTAAATAACAGGATTGGTGAGACGAATAAAAGGATCGATATGCTGTACGATTTGCTAGGGAAAATATATGAAACATTGATTAAGCAAGCGGTCACGCAGCAAACGAAGCAGTAGCGATACTGTTTGGTGGTTTTTACCTAACCCTGACCTTATTGACCTTCTTGTTTTGCCATGAGTACCTCCTAATCTTCTTCGACCTACCCCAACCGCAGGCTGCGCAGTAACCCTTCACTGGGTTGTAGGCGTGCCTACCGCACCTTGGGCACCTAATGTGCGTCCAACCCCTATTCATCCTACCAAAGCTCGGCGTACCCTTAACCATAACCCCAGGATTGAAGCCCCACACGCTTAATAAGCTTTTACCCCACAATCGCCAATGCGGTTGTTGGTCCTGGACGGCATGAGTTAACCTTTAAAATAAGGTTTTGCGGTTTGTTCCCAATGCCACGGTGCATGGAGATAATAAACGAAGAGCTGCAGAAAAACCTAAACAAGGTAATACTAGTGAAGCTTAGGAATGGGGCTGAGGTCAGGGGCGTCCTCGTCGGTTACGACCAACACCTAAACCTAATACTAACGAACACGGAGGAGATCAACCCAAGAGGCGGCTTTAAGAGTGGATTGATGGTGATTAGAGGAGATACTATATTGTTCATAAGCCCAAGCCAAGCCTAACAAACCTGAGCCTGGTCGAACCACCCTTACTCAGGAGTTTCCCTGCTACTTCATGACCATTGTTCATTTTATCAGTATCGTCTTTATCTCATAGGGCCTGAAGCAAACGCTATCGAGGTTAACGCGCCCATACTCACTCAACTCGAGTAGGTCTGTTTCAATGCCCTCCTTAGTATTTAGGAAACCCCTGATTTGCGTGCATGTGTTTACCCCGTATGTCTCATAGAGCCTGAGTACGATGCCGGAATCCTCACCCCACTTCAGGGTCTCGAGCATTACCGCTGGGTTTGTTATCTCCATGAATGATGCCTCGCCGCCTTTGGTGCCGTAAACAACGGTTAATGGTTGGTTGAACTCATACGCCCTTCTGGGTACTTGGGCGGTTCTCCAATCACCCTGGTGTGGGTATATGGCGTAGGTGAACCTATTAACGCCGTAGTCGAGGAATGGGTTTGGGTAAATCGGCGACCTAAGTAGTGTTATTGATATTGTGTTCTCCTCGACGAAGTAGCCCTGCCTACCATCATTAATCAACGCAACACCGTAGTCCGGGTCCCAAACATCAACCCAACGCAGTGCTGGAACCTCGAACTTTGCAACCTCCCACGAATTACTCGGCCGGGTCGGCCTATCGATGACGCCATATGGTATCTCGAAGGATGCATTATGACCAAAAATCCCCAGTTTATACACAGCCTTTAGCAGGGTGAGTCTCTCCCTCCAATCAACCTCATTCTCAATATCAATGCGCCTACTGAACGCATTAACGCAAATCCTCTGCTTAATGCTCGACCTCCTAAACTGGTAATTAACCTCGAAACAACCCCTCAACGGTCCACTCTCAACAACCCTCACGTCACCCGGCTTCAGCCTCCAGCAAACCCTCCTGTAGTAGGCATCTATGTCCCAACCATCCCATCTACTCGGCATGTCCTCACAGGCCATTAGGTAACCATCATCGACAGCCCACCTACCCACCTCCTTATCAAACACCCTAAACCTACCATCCTCAATGATCACCCTAATTACGGAATTCTCAACATAGTAATCACCAACGGCCACA
>LOCH01000088.1:4375-5809 GCA_001516765.1 Vulcanisaeta sp. MG_3
ACGATGACCAAATCCCTACGGGGCCAGGGTAGTGGATTAACTATGGATACCCATTGACCAGGGCCAAGCATTGTCCTGAGCACTTTATCCAGCTCGCCCTCAACCCTACCTAAATCGTCCTCTAGGTCCCTGACCACCTCCTCATACACAGCCTTTGTTGACGTGGCGCCCATTGGGTCGTGATACTCGGCCTCGAGGAGTGGGCGCCAAAGCTCCTCATAGCTCCTGCGAACACCAGCAACCACGCTCCAGGTCTCCAACTCCCTCAACCTAGTCTCCAGTCTCCTAACCAACTGCTTTAGCCTAACGCCATTTGTATAGACACCCCTATGTATCTCCAGGTATAACTCGCCTCTCCACCTGGGTAATGAGTCATCACCATGTATGGCATTTACAAACTCCCTCAAATCACCCATAACAAGCCTGGGGAGGCCTGGTAACTCCCTATACGCCCTGTACCTCTCGAGCATTAGCCATGTTGGTCCTCCACCACCATCACCCTTACCGAAGGGTAGGAAGGCGGGTAGCTCAGGGCTTGTGTGGTCGGACCAAGCCCTTATTATCTGCCTCGGCGTCAGGTCTGCGCCGTATGTTGCGTAGTTCACCGTGGGTATTACAGAACCATCAATGCCCTCCCACAGGAATACGGAGTATGGGAATCTGTTTATGGTGTTCCAATACATCTTATGCTCAAAGAAAACCTTGATACCTGCCTTCCTGAGTATCTGTGGTAGTGACGCTGGAAAGCCAAAGGTGTCGGGTAACCAACCAATATCCGTTATCGAACCAAACTCCCTAAGGAGGAACCTCTGCCCATATAGGAACTGCCTAACGAGGGACTCACCACCAGGTAGATTGGCATCACTCTCAACCCACATACCACCCACAGGCACTATCCTACCAGACTTAACGGCATCCCTAACCCTAGCCCAAAGCGCCTCATCACTCTTCAACCAATTTAGGTATGCCATGTTCGACACGAGGAACTCCAGCTCTGGGTAGGACTGGAGCAGGGTCAATACGTTAATCAACGTCCTCCTAACCTTCTCCCTAGTCACATCCCTACTCCACAACCAACCAAGGTCTATGTGGGCATGACCAGCAACATAAACAAGGCCCCTATGACCCCTCCTAAGCCTCAACTCCTCAATACCCTCCTCAATCACCCTAAGGCCATCCCTAGCCGCCCTACCTAATTCGTTAAAGTCTGGAGCTACCATGTGCGTCAACTCCCTGGGGTCGTAATAATCAAAGATTGCCCTAACGAAACCAGGCGGGTCAACAATATGGGCCCTAACAGCAAACTCCAACTGCCAATTGGCAATCGAATCAAGCGGGATGACATCCAACGCCCTATTCAGGACCTCGAGGTAATCACGCCTAAGGTCCTCCGAAGCCTCGGCAACATCGAGCAGAAGCTTCGCCCTCAACACG
>LOCH01000089.1 GCA_001516765.1 Vulcanisaeta sp. MG_3
AGCACCAAGGAGATAGCCCGTGTATGGGGTGAGGACCCGCTCAGGATAAAGGACCTCTATTGGGTTGAGGAGAGGAGTGTTGGTGGACCTGATGAGGATGCCGTAACCATGGCTGTCGAGGCATCTAGGAATGCATTAAGGAGGGCTGGCATTGATGCTAGGGAGTTGGGGTCCGTATTTGTGGGCACTGAGTCGAAACCCTACGCCGTGAAACCAATTGCGTCAATACTAATTGATGCGTTAGGCATGAAGAAGCAATCCTTTGCGGTGGATATGGAGTTTGCATGTAAGGCTGGTTCAGACGCCATAGTTAATGCCACGGGGCTTGTCAAGAGCGGGTTGATTAAGTACGGGTTAGCCGTCGGTGTCGACCACAGTCATGGAGAGCCTGGTGAGCACCTTGACTACACAGTGTCGGGTGGTGCTGCCGCATACATAATTGGCTCTGATAATGTTGTTGCTGAGATAGAGCATATCTATGCCTATAACTCCGATACACCAGACTTCTGGCGTAGGGATGGTATGCCGTATGCAGTGCATGGTGAGTCCTTCACAGGCGAACCTGCGTACTTCAGGCATATAATCAATGCAGCTAAGACCCTTATGGAGACCACAGGGCTTAAGCCAAGTGATTTTGATTACGTGGTCTTTCACCAACCAAATGCCAGGTTCCCAATAAGGGCTGCCCAAATGCTTGGTATACCGCTTGAGAAGGTTAAGTTGGGTATTGTGGTTGATAGGATTGGTAATACATACAATGGTGCTGTGCTCATAGGTCTCGCCAACATACTTGAGAATGCGAAGCCTGGCTCCAGGATACTAATGGTCTCCTTCGGCAGTGGTGCAGGCTCTAATGCATTTAGTTTGGTAACCACTGACTTATTGCCCGAAAGGGTTGGGAGGGCTAGGACAGTGAGCTATTACCTTGAGAATAAGTCGTACATCGACTATGCGCTCTATCTTAGGTTTAGGAACCTAATTAGGATTATTCAATAATACCAATTCAACGATATCTTAATCTTTAAAAATAATACAGCCAAGAAAAGAGCAATGCCTCGCAAGCAAACTATTAGGATTGTTGAGAGGAAGAAGGAGGTCCTAGAATTATTAATTAAGGAGGGTGAGTTGCCCACGAATGAGATTGTGAAGAAAACGAACCTAAGCCATAGCCAGGTGTTCTACGTATTGAAGCTACTCCAGAGGGATGGGTTGATCAGGGAGATAAAGAGAGGCAAGGTGGCCTATTGGAAAGCCAGCGATAATGCACAGGAGGCCTTAAAGACCCTCGAGCAAGAGGTAAAGGAGGAGGTTATGGGCAGTGAGGAGGCAACAGAGGAGGGGGCCTAAGCCTTTAAAATCGGCTCTGCACACTTATAATGAATGATGATGCGGGCAGAAACGGACCTACTGCGCTAAAAATGAAGAGACTGTCTCACACTGAATGATGTGCTCATAATCTTGAATAATAATTGAAATCACGACTTAAATACACGACCCCATGACCCCTTTCACCAACCCAGCAATACTTCATTCAACAAAGATAAAATGCTTGGGCTTAACCCATTGCCAACAAACGAAGCACTAATAAATGGGTTATTAACGACAAGCTAGTGAGCGTATGGAGGGTAGGGCATTGCTTGGGCTTGATTATAAGACGCTTAGGAGGATACCATACCTAATACTCCTTGTTAAGTATGGAATCAACGAGAAGGAATTCTCGCCAATAAGTCTAACACGAATGGCGAATGACATAGGCACAACACCACAAAACGTTTTTAAGATAATAGGTAGGTTGGTTGATGATGGGTTTATCCAGAAAAGCACGGTGAATGGGCAATTAATGATAAAGTTCACACCAAAGGCTTCGGAAGCGCTCCGCTTCGTTATCGATACAATAAGGTATTACCTAGATGAGAAGTTGGTTGTTAGGCTTGTTGGTACGGTAACCTCAGGGCTTGGTGAGGGAGGTTTCTACATGAGCCTTGAGGGTTATGCTAAACAATTCATTGAGAAGCTTGGTTTTAAGCCGTACCCAGGTACGCTAAATGTTAGGTTAAGACCTGAATACGTTAAATACAGGCTATACCTAGACGCATTGCCTGGTATATACATTGAGGGATTTAGCAATGGGTTAAGGACCTACGGTGGCGTTAAATGCTTCAAGGCCTCGGTACACGGGCTACCGGCTGCGGTATTGATAATCGAGAGGACACACCATGGACCTGACACGATAGAGGTCATATCACCATATAAGTTGCGCGATGCCCTTAATATCAAGGATGGTGATGAGGTTGAGATACTCGTTAATCTATGAACAAGGAAACTATCTATTGAGGAGCCTAGTCATTAATGTGATGTAGGCTAGGTCATCAAGGACCTCGGCTCTATTGAGCGCCTCGTATGGCGTTGAACCTATCGTTACCAAGCCGTGATTCTTGAGAATAACAGCCGTCACACCCTCCCTAGACATAGCCCTACTGACAGCCTCAGCCAATTCCGCACTACCTGGCTTTAGGTAGGGCACCTCGGCGACCTCGCCAATGTAGGAAATCGCCTCACTCAATGATAAATCCACCTTAAGGCCTGCCTGGGTTAGGGCTAGTATGTTCGGTGGGTGCGTATGGAGTACGAACTTGACATCACTCCTAACCCTATATATACCCACATGCATCCTCCACTCACTGCTGGGTTTTCCTCCAGATATTACTGTACCGTCAAGTCTTATCTTAACTATACTTTGTGGTTTAATTAGCACCTTTGGTGTGGATGTGGGCGTTATCAAAATCTCATCACCACCCAACCTAGCGCTCACGTTACCCCCAAGTAAATCCACAAGCTTCCTTACATAGGCGAGTTTAAATATTTCCACCAGCGTCCTTCTTAGTGATGCCTCATTCATACGTCAGTACTCAGTTAGTTATGAGAACATTATAAGTATAAAAATATACTCTGTAATGTAATTAAAGATGTAATTAAAACTAAAAGCTAAAAAATGTGCGCGACCTACGCATTATAATGGGTTACGTTGATGCGCACACACATGTTGTATTTAAGGAAACAATAACCAATGAGATAATTAATCTCATAAGAAGTGAATGGCATGTACCTCTGGAAATGTTATTGATTAGCATTAAAGAATTCGTTAGGATCCTTGACGATGCTGAAATTGACTACATAGGCATTATGGCGTATCCATCCAGGAAAATCGGTATTGCTAAGGAGGATTACGCATTAAGAGTGATTAATGCAGTTAGGGAATATGCGGATAGGTTCGCCGTAATAGGTGGTGTTGAGGCTAACGAACTGACGGTGGAGGAGACAAAGTACTGGTTAGATAAGCAGTATGAGGCAGGTATTAGTGCAATTAAGATCCACCCACCGCACATGTGGCTTAAACCAAATGCCTATAGGCCTGAGGAGGGAGGGTTAAAACAGTTGGAGTTAGTTTACCAATTTGCCGAAGAT
>LOCH01000090.1 GCA_001516765.1 Vulcanisaeta sp. MG_3
GAATTGAGTGGTGGTATGAAGCAGAGGGTTGCGATAGCCAGGGCATTGGCTGCCCAACCAGTGGTCCTTTTGATGGACGAGCCCTTTGCAAACCTTGACGCAATAACGGCAGAGGGTTTAAGATCCGAGGTCTATAACATGGTTTTTAACGAGGAGTCCACCGTTAAGGCAATAGTGATGGTTAGCCATAACCTCGAGGAGGTAGTGGAGCTCAGCGACAAAGTTATAATACTTGGTGGCAAGCCAGCAGGTATAATTGCGGAAGTAGATGTTGAGTTACCGAGACCCAGGAACACGAGGGATGCGGAGTTCCAGGATTATCTAGATAGGCTTTACTCACTACTATCCATAAGCTTGAGGACCTAGGTGATATTAATGTATGTGTCGTCTATAATCACAATAATCATAACAGCTATACTAGCGACGCTGGCAACGTTTGGTAGGGTGGCGTTAACGATAATACTCAGTATAGTCCTTGGTTGGTTCCTGGGATATGCCGCGGTAAAGAACGGGTTATTTGAGGGAGTATTCCTCTCGATTATTCAAACCTTGGAGGCCGTTCCAGTCATCACCTTCTTCCCGCTGGTTCTAATATTCTTTGTGAAATCAATAGGTGGTTACATAGGAAAGGAATTGGCCGTCGACTTCCTGGTTTTCACGGCCGTTGTTTGGAACATATGGGTTGGTGAGTACGAGTCAATAAAGACCACATCACAATCCCTCGAAGATGTTGCGGAGATGCTGAGACTGGGGTTTTGGGGTAAGTTTAGGTACTTATACATACCAATAACGATGCCTAGAATCGCGGGTAACGTGCTCGTAAGCTTCGCTGACGCGTTATTCTACATAGTCGTTAGTGAAGTCGTCACCCTAGGCACGACCCAATACTCAGTCTTTGGAATAGGTGCATTAATTGCGAATTGGGTAAGTAATGGTGAGTGGACAGACGCATTTACTGGGCTTGGGGTATTAATTGTTATGGTGACGGCGGTTCTCTTTGGAATACTTAGGCCATTCGTGAATTGGGCCGTTAAGTATAGCTATGATCCACTCATGGAGGTGACGAGGACGAGGATTAGAAGACCTGTGGTTACTAGCCGTGTAAGGGCCTTTGTGGCGAGGAATATCAGGTACATAAGGAGGGTAGCGGCGATTGAGGATGCCGTAATGCCTGTTTTTATTAAGGCATCGAGTTACGCCATTAGGCATAGATTAACGACTAGACCAAGGCCCAGAAACGTATTAACGGTTACGGAGAAGTACGTCGGCCTAGCCTTTGGGGTTGCAATCATTGCTTGGCTTACTTACGCAATATACTCAACATGGCAGTCTACGTGGGTACCGATAATAAATGATATCTATAACCACGGCATACTCTATCTCTATTACCTAGGGCTTGATTGGTTAAGGGTTGTCTTGGTGACCTTGGCCTCGATAGTAATAGCAATACCCATTAATTACCTAATGGTAACAAATAGGAGGGTTGAGGCAATTCTATTACCAATACTCGAAGACCTTGCCTCAATACCCGTATCCGCATACCTGCCATTAATAGCCATACCGTTCGTGACATACCTAGCCGTAACCCTAGGCATGCATGCATCGCTGGAGCTCCTCGTATTCATAGTTGCCTTCCTCAGCACCGTCTGGTACGTTATATACAACATGTACGTTGGTATGAAGACAATACCAAGGAGCCTTTGGGACGTCGCTGACAACCTTAAGTTAAGCACTTGGCAGAAGCTCAGAAGACTGGCTATACCGGGGGCTATGCCCGCCACAATAACAGGCCTTGCGAGCACCGTTGGGTCAACATGGGGTGGACTTGAGGTTGCTGAGTACATACAGGGTCTCAATGGTCATGTATATATGGTCCATGGGTATACGGCACTCATGGATTACTACACGGCCGTGGGCAACATTGTTGGTTTAGAGGCTATGAGTTTAATACTTGCAATAAACGTGATACTGCTGAGCGTCTTCGTTTGGAGGAGACTATTTAGGTTGGCTAGGGAAAGGTATAGGCTTGAGGGTGCTATTACCCTCTAAATACTCATGGAATTATTTATTCTATTAACCTATATCTCTAATTTCATGAAACTTGCATGGCGATAATACGTGATATTTCACGGTTATTACGTTAATCCGTGTGTAATAAGGCTTATAAGTATTCTAATGAATTCACATAAATAGTTGATTATTTATGTCTAAGGAAAACACAGAACAGGGGGCGGAGGGTTACTCCAGGACAACAATTATGGTCCCCAAGAATGTGGCAACCGAGCTATCCCACGTAGCTAAGAGTAGAGGTAAGACCCTCTTCTTTGTTGCTGGTGAGGGGCTTAAGTTAGCGGCTGAGCTTATTAAGGATGGGTTCGAACCTTCGGATTTGATTTACTTCTGGAGATTATACAAAATCCTAAGTACGATGGATGTGATTCCCATGCCCATGAAACTCGTTGAGGAGGTTTGCACAACAATGACCACAACACTAATTAGGATGTCTACGGATGATAGATTACCAAGCGATTTAAGGGAGGAGATGAGCAAGACGGTAAACCTGCTATGGGACATATATGAGAGGTATGGGCACCAGGTTGGAACATTAATTAGGATGGAGTTTGATAACCTTGAGGAGCTACTTGAGGCCATATCTAGACTTACTCGATTAATGGCTGTGAGACACGTGGAGATTAAGAAGTTGGATAGTAACACGATAGAGTTGATGGCCATAGGCCCCAGTGGCGCCACTGATATTGGTAATAAGGCCCTTATGGCATTCATTAGAGGCTTCGTTTCGCAGTACGATTATGAAGTTGTTAGTGAGGATGTGAGGGCTAACGTACTTAGGGTAGTTCTTCGGAAAAGAACCTAGGTGGAATACCTATGGGTTTGTAAAAATCTCCTGTTAAATTATTATTGTTGCTAAATTCGATATACCGGGCCACCTTAAGGCTGCCTCCATGGCCACTGGACCATGTATCTCACTACCCTTTGGTGCACCATTCTCGTCGGTTATGACCACGGCATTATCCTCAAACGCGATCCAGGTCCCATCAGGCCTCCTGTACGGCCTCCTCTGCCTAATCACGATAGCCCTCAATATCTGCTTCCTAACCTCAGGCTTACCCTCAACTAC
>LOCH01000091.1 GCA_001516765.1 Vulcanisaeta sp. MG_3
TATTCACACCCGAAAGCCCATTCGGCATCTCTATTGTGTATGATTGTGAGAATGTGATTGTTGGGCCCACCAGCACTAGGTTGCCGCTCTCATTTAACTGTGCCGAATAGCCCTGAGCCTGACTGTGCCGTGCCATCTATATTATTAATCACAATACTACTTATGCTTTGTATCGCGTTTTGGCTCCAACCCACGAACAACAGCGGTATTGGACCCTTGAACAAACTGCACTGTTGTAGGGCCCAGTAGTAGCATTGTGTGCCGTACTTACCACAGCTTGGTGGGCTCTGTGGTGGGGGTGGTGGGTAAACATTAGCATTACCCATACAGCTACCCACGTACGTGTAGTCGTATACGCTGCCACTGCCTCCACCTCCACCACCGCCTGTCAGCATGCTTGGCCTCGGGTTTGTGTTGGCTGAGGTGTTGGTTGATTCACTTACTTGCTTGCCCACGCTTGTTGGCTTTGTTACTGGCATAACTATTGCCGGCTTCACTGCCGTGAAGTTTGCGTTTACCGTGATCTCAATTGGTTCCTGGCTCACCACCCAGCTCGGTTTGTACGGTATCGCCGCTATCACAGTCCACGACTTATTCCCCTCTCCGTACGTTATGAATGCTATTAGTGATGGGTTCAGTGCACCATTGAACTCACTAACCCACCTACTGGCTATGTACCTAACCAACGAACCAGTCAAATTAACCACCACAGAACCATAACCACTGTAATAACCTACCGTGTAAATGTGGCTTGGAGCCATCGCGAACAAACTAACAGTGAAGAACACAGGCTCACCATTCATGAATCCGCGGAAGACAATGACTGGGTAATTAAACGCCAATACACTGTAATAATCAACCTCATAACCAAGACCATGGAGAGCCATGAAGGGCGTTTGGCACCACAGGTGTCTGCACCAAAGCCAAAACAACCACTGAAAATACCGCCAAGGCTAGGATAACCACTGCAAGCGAAGTCCTGGACACGGACAACATGCTGAACTCCTCACCTCACGGGGCTTTTTAACCCTACCTACCCATGAAAGGTAGATTGGAGTGGTTCAGTGCCTTTCTTTAGGCTTTGGTGAATTACATGAATAATTTGATTCATGTAACTTAAATCCGCGGTGAGGGTTGGCGATGTGACAACGCACAAACGCGGAGAAACAGACATCAAGCACAACCACGCTCTAGTCCCACAAACTCACACCCACGGGGGTTAAACAATTTCCAATCCAAACCCGAGAAACATAGAATAAAATTCGTTGGCGCCACCGCCGGGATTTGAACCCGGGACCTACGGGTTAACAGCCCGCCGCTCTACCGTGCTGAGCTACGGTGGCGTTATGTTTCTTTGTTTTGGTTATAAGTTTTCTTCATGTTTTGCCTACCCGTTTGAATCCGTGTTTTTCGTAAATCTTCTTGGCTTTATTGCTTTGTAGTTCTCTAAACAGTTCCTCGGTTTTCTGATACCCATGGCCACGTGATTTCCGGGAATAATTCCTTGATTTTCTATATATTGTTCGTTCTTAATTACGTAGAACTTCTTAATATTGGTGTTGCGGTGATCGTTAAGAGGGAAAATGAGGGTTGGCTTATTTAAAATTATGACTTACTTGACCCTAGTCCTAAATCCAACCCCTAACCTTCATCGCGTTATATATCCTATCGACGGCTTCTACGTAGGCTGCCTCCCTAATGGTCACGTTGTCCGTACCCAACTTACTCCATCTAATCATTACCCTGTTGAATGTGTCCAGGAGTATCCTCTCCAGCCTATTTCTGGTCTCCTCCTCATCCCAGAAGTACCATTGTAGATTCTCAACCCACTCCAGGTAGGACATGACGACACCGCCAGCGTTGGCCGCTAGATCGGGTAATACCCAAATACCCTTCCTGTGCAGTACCTGCTCTGCATCGGCTGTTGTTGGTCCATTGGCGCCCTCAACAACGAGCTTTGCCTTTATGTTATTGGCATTACCCTTGTGTATCACGTTTTCCAGGGCTGCTGGCACTAATACATCAACTGGCAGCTCCAGAACTTCCTCATTCGTTACCTTCCTTGTTCCAGGAGCGTCATAATTAATGACGGAGCCTGTCTTATCCTTAACTGCCTTAACTGCCGTTAGGTCGAGACCATTCGGGTTATAGACACCGCCCTTGCTGTCTGTTACAGCAACAACCTTAGCGCCCATCTTAATCAACCAGTAGGCTCCCCAGTAGCCCACGTTGCCAAATCCCTGCACAGCCACGGTCTTGCCCTCAATGCCACCCCACAACTTCTTCGCGGCCTCCCTAGCCCATACAGCAACGCCAAAACCTGTTGAGTATTCCCTAACGGGGTTGCCCCATAGGATAACGGGCTTTGCTGTGAATACACCAGGTACATTGCGCCCAGCTATTTTACTATACTCATCGACCATCCACGCCATTATTTGTGGGTCTGTCCCAACATCAGGGGCTGGTATATCGGTCTCGGGCCCTATGAATGGAGCCAATGCCCTGGCATAACCCCTGCTCAGCTCCTCAAGCTCCCTCTTACTGATCTTCTTAGGATCAACTGCGATAGCACCCTTACCACCACCGTAGGGTAAGCCATTTAGTGCGTTCTTGAACGTCATTACTGTGGCCAGTGCTATGTCCTCATCGAGCGTGACCTCGGGGTGGAACCTTATACCGCCCTTATATGGGCCTAGGGCGTTGTTATGCTGTACCCTATAGCCCGTGAAAACCTGGATCTTGCCGTTATCCATCTTGACCGGTATGTTTACCGTGATTATTCTCTGGGGTCTACTTAGTATTTCATAGACCTCCTGAGGATATCCTCCTAACTCTATAGCCCTCTTTAGGGTTTGTAACACACTTTCTAGGAATGTAGCCCCCTTTAGCGACATCGAGACTATGTAAGCAATGGGTTATTAAACCTTTCTCTATTGGCTTATGTAACACGGCATGCTACGAATGAGCACCACCTCATAAAAAGTATTAATTCTCCGCTCAGGTTAAGTCCCTGATATGTCCGCGAGTAAAAAGGCATTGGCGAGGCTCATGACAAAGCTTACCAAGGAGAATCTATGGATTTACGTGGTTAGGTTATTAATGGATAGGCCCATGTATGGTTATGAGATTGCAAGGGAGATCAAAACCCGCTTTAACATTGATATAACGAACGTGGGTGTCTACGTAGTCCTCTACAAGATGGAAAGAGATGGCTTAGTTGAAACCTTCATGAGTGGTGATTCGAAGATGTACAGGTTGAGACCGGAGACCGTGGAGTTGTGGCTCAAGGCTAGGGATTTTATATCCACAATACTTAAGGATGTCTTTAGTTGCGGTGTCGATTGTGGTTCTCGGCAAACTTAAGGATGAGATAGAGAGGATTGGAAGGAGGGCCCTAGAAAAGGGCCTTATCAAGATTTTACCTAGGAACCCTAATATCCTAACCGTCTCATCCCTACTAATAGCTTTCCCAACACCGCTTATTGTGTTGATGCACGTATATTGGGCTTACATTACAGCCCTAGTATTACTAATACTGGCCAGTGGTTTCGATATGCTTGATGGCTTGGTTGCGAGGTACTGGGGACGTACATCTAAACTAGGGGCCTTTCTTGATTCAACGTTGGATAGGTATGTCGACTTCATAGCCCTAATTGACCTCTGGTTAATACATGATGGAGGCTTCCTAGGTACTATCTTTCTATTGCTTGCGTTACTTGGTTCCCTAATGACTAGTTACGCCAGGGCTAGGGCAGAGGCGCTTGGCGTTAGGATGCTTGGTGTTGGGCTTCTTGAGAGGGAGGAGAGGTTGCTTCTTGTTCTGGCCATACTCATAATATACATTATTACTCAATTAGGATCCATAATATTTTACGGGCTCCTACTGCTGGCAGTATTAACTAACGTCACAGCCGTAGAGAGATTGTTAGTCGTAGTTAAGTCATTAAGTGGGGGCCCATGAGTTGTCCGTAATTTGATGACTAAGTCAATGATGGCCCTATTTACTGACTCCGCGTGTCTTGATTGGCGTGTCCGCAATTTTTATTAATCAAGCCCCAGAATTAACCACAGGGGTTATGCCTGAAGAGGGCGAGAATGTCGTTGTGTATGTGGAGGGGGAGAGCATAGCCAATAAGGAGGTTGTGAAGACCAACCTTGTGGATACGGTGAAGAACTACGTTAAGAGGTTGTTGGATAGGTGGAACCCTGAGGAGTCCGATTTCATCGTTCTTAAGGTTCCCCAAACAATAAATCTTGACCTGCCATTAAGTAAGGATTTATATAAGAAAGTGGAAAAATACGGCGTTAAGAGGGTTGGTAATAAGGCTGAGGTTGAGATACCCACGTACGAGATAATATACAGCAATAGGTGGATGGGGGAGGACATGGAGGCCGACAAGTTTGTCGTGATAATGCCCTACATAAACGATGACATCATTAACCAGGTAATCAATAACATACTTTCATCACTATCACCAGAGGGCGAGGAGTTCCTTGAGGAGTGATTGTCTTGATTTTTACTCCCTTTTCATTGATGAGTAATTATCGATTATCGACGAACCCATTATACTCTCAAACTCTATTCCAAAGGCATCAAGGACCTGCTCCAGGGACGTCCTTAGGTACTCAATGTACTTATTAGGGTCTATCTCATCAATCCTAGCCAACTGTATTGGTTTAACACCGTCTTTACCTGTCGTCTTTACATATATTATTATGTCACCAGGCCCCAATTTGTATCCCAAGTTCTTAAGCTGTAATGCGGCCTTCACGTGCTGCGGTGTGTTCTTGGTGTACGACTCGAGGGGTTTAGTTAAGGCCGTCCTTATTGCCAGCTTATTGAGTGGTATCTCCCTCCTCTGTAGTTTCCTATAGTAATCCCTCACCTTATCCCTAACCTCCTCTATTGACTTATTAACATCATCAAGACTTCTTATGTCAGAGAGCAATCGTAGTACATCATTGAAGGCGTCCTTCGCGAA
>LOCH01000092.1:0-3607 GCA_001516765.1 Vulcanisaeta sp. MG_3
GCTTAGTAGGCACATCTTGGTAACATTCACCACAATTGGTTCTTCGAAACCACCGTACTGATTATTTGTTGGGGTTGTGGTTATCAATGCGGAGAAGCAGTACGTAGTCCTGCCATCCCAAACACCGGCACCTATGTACCTACTTTCATTAAGTATTGCCACGTAATTACTCGTAATATTAACATAAGGTACGCAATGCGTAATTGCCTGAACACCCATGAACCCAAACTCCACGGCAAAGCAAAGTTCATTATTAAACTTCCAAAATGCTGCATTGAAGCTGGAACCTAACCCGTAATGCGTGAGTGATAATGTTCCGTTTATCACCGTGGCATCCATTAATGGGGTCCTGGAGATCGTTATGTAACCGCTTACCCACGTTAGCTTAATTGGTATACCTGGAATTCCGCCATTCATTGCTATGGCGGTTGGTGCGATTGTGACTGGTATGTTGCTGTGAAATTCCTACCCAGCAGTCTCTTTGCGTTTATGAGAGCTGCCGTTGGGCTGTTCTGGTTTGTTAATACCAAATACCCTGCTGCCCCTGCGATTACAAGTACCGCAACCAGGATTGCTATGATTAATGAAGATTTCATCACGCATTAAAACAATGAGCATCTCTTAAAGGTTTTGCTTTCAATTCAATAACGCCTTGCAAGCCTAAACCAATAATTGGCTTGCTTATCATTGCAAGCTAGGTCCCTAAATCCACCGATATCCTTACCAGCATCCTCATCCAATGGTATACCCAATGCATCAGCGTCAAGTAACTGCTGTATCTTCATACCGCACTCATTATCACCACTCCACGGAACCTCAACAACACCACCCCTACTGAGCCTGTCCTTGGCTTCATCAATCGAACTCACTCTGGCAACCATGGATTTAAGGAATGACCACGCCGAATTCTTAGGTTATTACTAATTTCATTCAGCACCTGCCTAACAGCCTCGGCAATCTCGTTCCTTGGTGCCACGTACTTCTCCAATGTATCCCTCCTAGCCAAAACCACCTGCCTATTCTCGACATCCTTAGGACCAATCTCTATCCTGAGTGGAACACCCATCATTTCCCAATAATTGTACTTCCAACCCGGTGTCCTATCCGTCCTGTCATCAATCTCAACCCTAAAACCAGCGTTCACAAGTTCATCCTTGATTGACCTGGATTCCCTGAGTATTGCTTCCTCAGTGCCCTTGTACATTATTGGCACGATTACGACCTGTATGGGAGCCACGTTTGGTGGGAGTACCAAACCCTTATCATCACCGTGCATAGCTATCATAGCCGCTATAGCCCTCTCGGAAATCCCGTAGCTCGTCGTGTGTACGTACTCCCAATTGCCACTTGGTGTTAGGTACTTAACGTCGAAGACCTTAGCGAAGTTCGTGCCTAGGTAATGAACGGTACCTATCTGCATGGTCCTGCCGTCAGGCATTATTGTGTCAAAGGCTATGGTGTACACGGCACCGGCGAACTTATCCCACTCAGGCCTTTGGCTTATTAGGTAGGGTACGCCCAGGTAGTCGAAGATTTTCCTGTAGATCTCCACGGCCTCCCTAACCTGCCTCTCCGCATCCTCCCTATTGGCATGGGCTGTGTGGGCCTCCTTAAACATAGATATCTCCCTAAGCCTAATCATGGGCCTGGTGGCCTTTGTCTCGGCCCTAAACACACTAACGATTTGGTAAACCCTGAATGGCAGGTCTGTGTGGTCCTTAATCCAGAGCTTGAACATGGGCATTATCGCGGTTTCGCTAGTTGGTCTCAACACGAGTCTCTCCTCACCAACACCACCCTTACTGACCCAGAAGACCTCATTCTCAAAACCCCTGATGTGTTCACTCTCCTTCGCCAGGAACTCATAGGGTATGAACACTGGAAAGAGAACTTCCTGGTGGCCGGTCTCGTCGTGCACAGCCCTGATGTATGATTCAACGAGTCTCCTAACCTTCATGCCATAGGGTCTCCAGACATAGGCGCCCTTAACGGGGTACCTATAATCATAAAGCCCAGTCTCCATTATAACCCAGTTGAACCAGTCAATAAAGTCCCTCCATTTCTCCCTAGGTCTCTGCTCACCAGCCTTGATGAGTTGTAACGTGGCAATAGAAACCCCCAAGACCGGGTTATGCGGGTGTGTCTTAAAAGCATTATGCCAACAAAAAGCCATTTAAGGGCAAAAACACGCATTAAGTGCGTGACGGTGGTAATAAGGGTGAGGGTTTTGGATAACTGCGTTGGTTGCGGCATATGCTGGACAATATGCCCAAAGGGAGTCTTAACAGGTAAAATTGAGGGGCAGGGCCTACGTAATAAATGAGAGCGTATGTTCAGGGTGCTACTCATGCCAGGACAACTGCCCATACTCAGCAATAGTGGTAACGCCAATGGTAGTTAATAAGTAAGGAATCTCAAAGATTCATGGAGCGAATGAACGAGAGATAATCCCTATCGCTAACAAGCCTCGACAATGCCTCCGTTAAGTCCCTACTGGGCACAATGTAATCGCTCACGTACCTCACAACATACTCAATAACACCCATTAAATACTCCCTGCCTAGGATACCCAGTGCAATCAGTTCAAGCAACTCAATTGGTGTTGGTACTAAAGGTCCTAGTGCCACGACATCTCTAAATCCGTGGGTCTTCTCGAGAAACCTTAACACGGCGTAATCATCAATAATAACCACGTAATCACCCGGTACTCTAACCACCTCAATAGAACTAAACAGTGCTAACCAATCGTTGAGGTCGACCTTAGCGCCAAGCCTGTACCTGAGCACCAACCTCGCTATTTCAATACTAGTATCAATAGATCTCCTTAACCTATCCATATCATAATAACAATCAAAATCGGCAAATGGGTACTCAACCATAGCCTCCCTAAAGAATCCGGGAACCCAACCCCACAACCTAACGAAGGCCTCACCAACAACCTCCCTAAGCATTTCAACAGCATTTCCTGGATTAGCCACAGCGATGCTGCAGAACTCCTTAGGTAGCGGTAATGCCACTTTACCAAATCGTTTAATGAACATAGGTAATGCATTCCTTAATAGTGAGAGTGAGGACTCTGTTCGTGGAATGAATATCACTAACTGCATCATAATTCCAGTGGTTAAGGGGGAATAAAAATCAGCACCGGATTCCTCATCAAGACCGTCAGAGGCCTGTCGGCATCATCAACACATTACTATAGGGTTAAGTACCTTAAAAATAATTCACCCCAACTAAAGATGGTGGATGAGGTTTATGAACCATTGCTCAGGATATGCCGATACATCAATTGCCCAGAGGGCTACCTAGGGCTCGTTATCGATGACCTAAGGCAGTTGGGCGTTGATGAGTTAATTAGTGACGGTGGTGTTGAGTTCATGGGCGTTAAATTGCTGGGTAAGGGTCAGAATAGTTTCGTATTTAAATGTAGGATTAATAATGAATACTACGCCTGTAAGGTTAGGAGACCTGATTCACCGAGACCTAGTCTCATAAACGAGGGCCGATACTTAAGGCTCGCGAACTCCGTAGGCGTTGGCCCACGCCTAATTGGTTACATGGGCAATGCCATAGTGATGGAGCTAATAAGTGGGGTCTCTCTACAACA
>LOCH01000092.1:3648-6353 GCA_001516765.1 Vulcanisaeta sp. MG_3
CCAGGAGCACGTTATTATCTCCCGGGGTAGGGTTTACATAGTAGATTTCGAGAGTGCGAGTATGAATAGTAGGGCTAGTAATGTTTCCCAATTACTTAACGCACTCATTATGAGTAAAGGACCATTTCAGGGGAGAGTTCGATCAATGCTTGGTATTCATGTACACCCTGAGCAAATACGTGCTAGTATTAGGGAGTATAAAGTAGTGAGGAGTGATGATGCGTTCCTGAAAATCCTAGAGTTACTTGGACTTAAGTAATTCCTGAGATAGGTTCCACAGTTTATCCCCAAGGTGGTGTATGACTCTCACGACCTTACCCCTGGTCGCGTTCCTCATTTCGCCCGAGCTCATCAACGAGACCCCAATGGCTATGTACCTACCCTTCAAATCCCTTATTAAGACAACATCACCGTCACCAAAATCCCCATTGATCTCCTTAATCCCAGGCCTCATTACGTCAGCGCCATTTACAATGTGCGGTACTGCGCCGTCATCCACAGTTATGGTTGGGTAATTAAGTGTATACGTGGGGCTTAGGTAGAAGTACGTGAGTAGTGGTATCACGTACTCCCTCTGCTCTGAGTCTGCCTTTATTGATAATTTGGCAACCAACGGCTTATTATCTACTATGTAGATGGTTGTTTGCTCATTTAATTCATAAACCTCAACCTTATCGGCATTCCTAAATATGACCCCCAGCTCACCAACGGCATTGCTCAACTCCTTCACATCCTTATTGCTAAGGAAGTATCTCTTAACCACGTATTTATTCAATTAATAACTCACTAATAAGTATTTACTATTGTTAGCACTTGATGCACTGGTGCAATAACAATACTTAATAAGCAGAGTTGTTTATTACTACCGTGTCTTCCGCCGAAACAATAACCGAGGGACGGAATTACGAAAAGGGTAGTACTCAAGGTCGGCAAGGTAATACATGCAGAGAGGGTTGAGGGTTCAAGAAAACTCCTCAGGCTCATAATAGATATTGGCGATGAGAGGAGGCAGGTGATCACAGGGCTTGCGGAATTCTATAAACCAGAGGACTTGGTTAATAAGTATGTGGTTGTTGTCGCCAACCTGGAGAGCAGGAAGATTTTTGGTTATGAGAGCCAGGGAATGATACTCGCCACATGCGATGAGAAAAACCCAACAATAGTCACAATAGACAAGCCACAGGACGAACAAATAGGCAAAAGGGTTTGCTAACGATTCTGCTTTTAAAGGAAAGCTGCCTTTAAAAATACGGTAATGAGTCGATACATAACCCTAGACAACGGGCTTAGGCTAATCATAGACAGGAGGGACTTACCAACGGTGGGCGTTGCGCTGGGTGTTGGTATTGGCTCAATATACGAGGACCCAGGTAAAAGAGGGATCTCGCATTTAACCGAGCACATAATATATAGGAGCTACCCAAACATAGACCTTGAGATAGAGGGCTTGGGAGGCGTCTCGGATGCGTATACCGAGAGGACGCTGACCATGTATACGTTCGAGGTAATACCGAGCGAATTAAGAAACCTACTCAGGCTAATTCGCAAAATGTTCGGCAATAAAAGGGTGAGCAGGGAGGACCTAGAGAGGGAAAGGCAGGTCGTGTTGTCTGAATTGAGGATGAGGAATGACGACCCAGGCACCCTAATATACGACCTTGGACCTAGGGCACTTTTCGGCGATAGCGACTATGGGGACCCCATCATAGGCACTGAGGAAAGCATATCATCCATAGATACCAGGGATATAGAGGACTTCCTGGAATCATACTACACACCTGACAACATGGTCGTCAGTATTGTGGGACCCATAGACATGCCAATTGATGAGGTGGCGAAGATGTTCAACGGATGGTCAGGCGTATCAAAGCGTAGAAAGGAACCAACCATGGGCAAGGGCGGTCCCATAATCGTGAATAGGCACACTGACTCGGCATACTTATCGTACTCCTGGTACGTAATATTGGGTAATAGGGATCCGCACCTATTAATGGCTAGATCATCCTTATTGGAATTCCACCTAATCAATGGGTTAAGTTCATACCTAATATCGAGATTCAGGAATAGGGGCTTAACATACGCAATAGACATGGATAGGGACTACCTACCCGGAGTATACTACTACCAAATACTAATATCTGCGGTCAACACGGACATGATCGATAAAATAAAGGAAGAACTAAGTGCAGCGCTTCTAAACGTTAGTAATATTTTTACTGATGAGCACTATTTAAATAAGCGATTCAATTACTTCAAATACCTAATCAATGATTATTTAAGGAGACCGGCCCAAATCGCTGAATCCACAACATACATGGAACTGAAGATAGGCGTGCATGACGTTGATAGCTTCAATAAGATGCTCGAGAATCACTTCAAGGATGATCCAAGTGACCTATTGAGTAATGGCGTGTGGTCTATGATCTTGCCCTCATAATATCACAAGAATATTAGTGTATTACCTTAACATGTATACGTATACTTTACGTATACATGCATACAGATATACGGTCTAAGATCGTATTATTAGAATATTACTTAATCATTTATATACTAATATATACTAATGAACCTGAAGTAAAGTCTCTGTTCGAGACTGCTAATATAGGCAAGGATAACCGTCTAGGTCTAGCAATTAATCAAGTTAATCCCTTGTTAATAAGTAGGGTTGAAGAATTAAGTAGTATAATTTAATTTTCACGGCA
>LOCH01000093.1 GCA_001516765.1 Vulcanisaeta sp. MG_3
ACCCAAAACCCGATTATATCATTAAGTCATTACTTGATTTATCAAGGTTACTTAGACACTGTGGAGATAATGCATATTAATAATTGTTAATACAAATCATCAATGAGTAATAAAAACATCGTGCCTTGCTCCCCATCTGTACGTTAACCCGAGCCCAGGTCTACCTAGTACCGTCACCACATTCATACCCAGTCATCCAATCTAGATCGTACTCAGTACCTGGTATCATTACGTGCTCCCTAATCCTAAAGGCCACATTATTCTAATCACGGCGGGTGCTGTTCCAATAATACTGAGAATTGGAGTTGGATTAGTAAGTGTTTTTATAATTATGGGCATAGCTATAAAAATAAAAAAAGCAAGTCGTATAAAGGTAAGGATTTATTGGAAATATATATGCATAGTTATTAATAAATATGGTATGTACCTTACAAACAAAAACCTATTAAGGCCTTAACCGTACGAAATATTGTGTCGAGTAATACCGAAAACATAGATTATGAGAACTTACCCCTGAGAAAACTAGGTAAGTACTTCTGGCTTGCTTGGTTTACAGCCTCAATGGGCCAGTTCGTTGATGCCTACGACACGCTAATAATAGGTGCAGCCCTACTGTACTTAATACCTCTGTGGAATTTAACTGCCGCTGAGACAGGGCTATTGGCTGCTTCGGCATTTATTGGAGTTGCACTTGGTGCCGTAATTTTTGGACCCATTGCCGATAGGATGGGTAGGAGGTTGCTCTATATATACGATTTAACATTCTTCGTGGTATTCGGTGCATTAGCCGCATTCGTGACTAACTTCTGGCAGTTGTTCATTGTTAGATTCCTGCTAGGTATTGGGATTGGGGGTGATTACTCCCTCTCACCAACCATGGTTGCAGAATATGCACCAGCCAGGAGGAGGGGCTTCGCGTTGGCGTCAATGAATAGCTTCTGGGGGATAGGATCTGTGGTTGGCTTTCTCTCGGCCTATGGTATGGCGGTTGCTTGGGGTAATACAAACCCCGACTTCACATGGAGGTTCATGCTGGGTAGCGAGGCTATTTGGGGGTTGGTAATCATCCTACTTAGGATGGGTATACTAGAATCGCCCAGGTGGGCGGCACTTCAGCAGCAGCTCGGTAGGAAAATCAAGGAGAATGCATCGGAGGTCGTTAAAAAGATGACTGGAGGTAAAGAGGCGAGCTTTGATCCCGGTTTGGCTAAGAAACCGTCAATAAAGGATTTATTTACGGGTAAGATGTGGATAACAACGATATTTCTATGGGTTTGGTGGCCCGTTGCTGATATAGCATTTTACGGCTCTAACATGTATACACCATACATAACTAAGGGGCTAGGATTAACAACACCACAACTGGCATTCCTTGCATCTGCCCTTTACTGGACAATTGCGCTCTTTGGGTACTACACAACGGCAGTTACATATGATATATTTGGAAGAAGGTTTGTAACGATACTCGGATCCACCTTAATGGGTATTGACATGTTCATTGGTCTTGCTTTGTATAAACTAGGCCTGTTCTCAACATCCTTAGCATTCCCATTAGTCATGACCTTGTTCACTATCTATTATTACTTCATGAATTTTGGTCCAGGTCCGTGGACTGTAGCTATGGCTGAGATCTGGCCAACAAGAGTCAGGGCAACGGGTCAGGGTTTGGCCGCAATGTTCTCGAGATTTGGTGCAGCCTTTGCCGCCTTTTACATGCCGATCCTGATAAAGCAGATTGGTTTTGATGGCGCATTTATACTACTCGGTGGTGCAATACTGTTTGTTGCCCTGTGGTCCTACCTATTTATGCCAGAGACTAAGGGTTTAACTCCATCGCAGATTGAACAGATGGTTACTGAGGGCAGGGTTGGCATATTCGCAAGATCGGCTAAGTCTGCAACATGATCTAGATTCATGTAATTACTGTAAATTATAATTATTTAAAATTCATATTTTTCTTTACTCCACGAGTATTTTTGTTAATTTATCTTTTAGTTTCTCCACTTCGATTAATATTAATCCCAGGTTTGGGTCAGGTTTTGCTATTGCTGCTAGTATTAACTCCTTGCTTAATGGTGTAATTAGGAGCGTATTTCTCGTGTATTGTGCTATGTTTATTACTGATTCGCCAAGATTGAGTTCAGCACCTAACCTATCAATTGTGCTTCTGGCTATGGCAACCATGGCGCTGACTATTTTGGCGTTGAATTCACCACCAACCTTAAATGCGACAGGTAAGCCATCACGCCTGACAACCAGGGCACCAACCACGTCTGGGTAAACCCTACCCATGAACTCCTCAAGTGTGTTTATGATTTCCTTACCTACACTGGATTCCATCAATGTCTATTGTGATTGGTTGTTTAAATGCCTTTCTATTCTTTATGAATTAAAGAGGACATGCAATAAAGCGTTCTAAATATTAGAGGATAAATAGTAAGCTTAATTATTTTTATTTAGCATGAAAATACGAATTGAGTAAGCAAGGTATTTTGAACTTACGGTTCTAATGTATTGTTTCAAGCAGTGCCTTAAGTAAGTTTATTGGGAATCTATGATCCATACTCAAGTAATCAAGTAGTAACCTATATAAGTTAAATGGCAAAGAGCCTGCTAATAATGTTCTAACGAGGAAGAACTTCGCATCAGAATCTCCACAGGTCTTGGCAACCTCCATGGCTTGGAATGCGGCGAATACCGCGTATATCCCGGGATCCACATTGTATACGGAAAATATTGTTAATACATTGTCTGCATACTCACCGGCATCCTTAATACCAACCAACTTCTTACTTGCCTCCTGTATTTCCGTAAATTTACTAGCTAATGCGTTCAATTCCTTATTTAATTCAGGGAATAGCTTAATGATTGAGTTTATGGCGTTCATTGTTATTGTTCCGTAATTCTTAAGTAAACAGTCGCTGGGTTTAGCATCGAGTGCCGTTAAGATTATGTGCTCAATGTACTTGATGATCTCCTTAGTGTCTGCATTACCTGCAATTCCAACTATCGTGTTGGAATCCTGAATGGTCATTAATTTTAATTTGGAATTGAATAATATAAACATTGCGCGGTAAAAATAGGAAGCAGAAAGCTCTTTAGACAATATTATTGACCAGCAAACCCATTGCCCAGTATATTGGGCAACTGAACTTTACTTAATATGGGTATTAAGAGCATGGAGGACGCTGCCGCAACAAGGGGTTTCCATGGAATTAACACCCTTGGCGCCCTCAATTCTATACCTACATTCTCAATAACATCGTTAATACACTCACCCAACGGCTTAATACATATCCTCCTGTAACTTGTGAATCCCTTAAGCGCCTCATATGCTTCATAGATCACGTTGAATCTAGGACCGGTTAGGTGCTGTAGATAATCCCTATCCACCTCAATCTCGGATTCCACATAACCATTATTGAATATCCTCACGTGTAACTCCCATGGCTCGTAAACCCTCTTCGTGAGACTGTATAGTTCACCCTTATTAAGAGCGAGCGATGTTTGTTTAAACCCCCGCCTAATGAGCCCAATTGCCGCATCATCAACCTCATCACTCGGTATCCTCACAACAAAAACGCTATCCCTCAACCCACGCATTATCATGCTCAGCGGTATACCGTATCTCCTACCATCCTCAAGGCGGACATACCGAGGTAGGTAAGCAATGTACTTACTACCCATGACTGAGAGTAGCAACTAGGGCTCTTAATTTACTTTGGTTAAATGGCCACCAGTTGTATT
>LOCH01000094.1:0-2197 GCA_001516765.1 Vulcanisaeta sp. MG_3
GGGGAATTTGAGGGATGAGGGGTTGGATTATGTCGATAAGTTCCAACCAAGCGATCTAGGTTTACGTGGCAATAAGTGGTTTGGTGATTACGTGAGGGCCCTTGTACTAACGTTCAGAAGGCATGGTTATTATGTTAAGCCATTCAGGGCTTGGATACGTAGTTCGGTACCAATAGCCTCGGGACTCGGGAGTAGTGGCACCCTACTTGTAGCATTGGCATCGGCAATAAACACCCTGAACAGGCTGGGGCTTGATAGGAAAGAGCTGGCTGAGCTGGCCTACGAGGCTGAGCATGACGTAATGGGTATCCCCTGTGGTAGGCTTGATCAGTACGCGGCAGCCTTCGGTAATATAGTGCGTATTGAAACCAAGCCGCCATATAATGTCGAAATACTGCCTAGGTTGGGCGGTGTCTTCCTGGTCCTGGATACGGGGATTAGGCATAGTACGGCTGACATACACCCGAGGCTCCAGGCCGAGATTGATGAGGGGCTTCGTGAATTACTGAGCATGGATTTACCCGATAGGATACGTAGTAAGTTGGGTAATCATTATTGGGAGGTTAGGTGGGATGAGATTGATGAGCAGGAGCTGAGGCCGTACCTCGATAAGTTGGGTGGGGTCTTGAGAGATAGGATACTATACACGTTAAGGGCTAATGAAAGCACAAAATTGGCTCTCAAGGTGATGAGGGGTGAGGCTGTGGATATGGAGTTGATAGAACATGTACTTGAGATGGCTAGGGCTGAGGTTGAGGGAGTACTCTCCAGCTACGAGTGGAGGGAGGGCATGGTTGGTAGGGTCATGACGCATCAACACATGCTCCTTAGTAGGTACTATGGGGTTAGTTTGCCCGTGATTGATGAACTAGTTGATTTCCTAGTCAGTGAGGGGGCTGTTTCGGTTTTCATGATTATTTGTAGCACTCATTTTTTGTTGATGCCTGAGTCCTCTTAGGGCTATTAGGTAGGCTGATGCTGTATGCCTGTCCAGCCCGTATTTCTTCATTAACTCATCGTGTTCCTCCGAGTTTGTTGTTCCTCTTGGGCTTATGTAACCGACCTTTATCGAGTACAGTGGTGCCTTTAGGGCTATCCTCTCGATGATTGAGCTTCTAAAGACTGAGACTTTGTAATTGTAGTTCTCATGCTTCCTATCACCACCCCTAACCCACATTAATTTCAACCTACCGAGAACCTCCGGGTTCTCCAGGAACAAGGTCTTGACACCATGGTCGTAAGCATAATCAAGCATCTCATGAATCCTCATGCCGATGATACTCCATGCACTGTGCCTACCGAAGCCCTTCCTTGAAGCCTCGCTGAACCAGAACGTCTTATAATCCCTCAAGCCACCCTCCTCATCAATGATTGCCAGGTTAATCCTATCCGCATTAACATCAATGCCACCAAAGAGCTTACCACCATTGCGTTTATGCCTAGTCATGTGCTCATAATAAACATCCAGCGGTACTGTCACGTGTACTTCACCGTGAAGCCACAATTGGTTATTCCTAACACCATAGTCCCTAATCACAACCCTACCCATGTACCTCACACGCTCCCTGTAAATTGCATCAATTAACTCTCTATAATCCTCCGACATGGTAGGCTTAACTACAACCCTACCAATTGACCCATCATACTTAATCGTTGTTATGTGGAACTCATAGCCCTGTCTCAGGGTGATGCTCTTCGCTGGGTACTCCAACTCGCTCTGTTGAAACACGAGCCAATCACCCAACTCAACACCCCTAAAATCAACACCCAATGCCCTACACGACTCATAGATACCCATTACAAGGGTTACAACACCGTCAGCATACCTACGATTCGGGATGATTTCGTAGGCAAATTGCCTAAACGCATTCTTCCAACCAATCCTATTCCCAGGCAGAACTTGCTGCTTCGCAATAGCCAACACCCTATGAGTGGCTACCTTAAACCACCATGCCGTTGACAACAACTCCCTGGCTACATCCCCATCAACATTAAATGGCAACCTAAGGTTTATGTAATCCACAAAGGGATATCCCCCAAAAGATTTAAAAACCTAACCCCAACACCCTCACTAGTTACCCTGGGGTCCCGAGACCCGTAGGGCGAGGAACCCCTGGCGACAGGTGGGGAGCCACTACGGTGAGCGGCTCCAGGGAGACCGTCGAGAAGGAGACGGTGGAGACAACAAGCCTCTACC
>LOCH01000094.1:2337-4689 GCA_001516765.1 Vulcanisaeta sp. MG_3
TAGGTGGGACCCAATACTTAGGGAGTGGGTTCTCATATCAAACATTAGACGCCTCAGGCCCTGGCAACCCAGTGGCTTCTGCCCATTCTGCCCCGGAAACCCAGAGACTGGCTATGGCTGGAGGGCCCTAATACTTGAGAACAGGTACCCAATGCTCATGGAAAGTCCACCGGATCCAAGTACCCACTGGTTTACTCAACGGCTAAATCCGTGGGTAGGTGTTACGTGGTTGTCGAGACGCCTGAACATGGTATTGATGACATAAGTGATCTACCCGTGGATCAAATCGAGTATGTATTGAGGATGATAATTAATAAGGTTAGGGAGGAGTCGGGTAGGGATTACGCCCATTACTTCCTCTGGTTTAGGAATAAGGGCAGAGAAATAGGTGTGTCCTTAACGCATCCCCACAGTCAGATTTACGTGCTACCTTTCATACCGAGTAGGGTAGAGAGGGAGATTGGCAGCGCCAAGGAGTACTTCGACTCAAAGGGTAGGTGCTTATTTTTGCGATGTGCTTAATGCGGAGGTTAGGGATGGGATTAGGGTCATCTATAGTAATGAGCATTGGGTATCATTCATGCCATTCTACTCTCACTGGCCCTTCGAGATTCACATCTACCCCAGAAGGCATGTTCAGTTGGTAACGGATCTCAGTAATGACGAAGTGCATAGTTTGGCACAAATCCTTAAGGTATCACTTTGTGGCTTAACGCACGTCTTTAGTAGTAAGTCAATGCCGTACATACTGGTGATGCATCAAGCGCCATTGAAGGGGTCTTACCCATTCTACCACCTCCACATTGAGATTTACGGCATACTCAGGGAGGAGGATAAGATTAAGTATGCGGCTGGCATGGAGATGGGCGGAGGTAATTTTACATACGACGCCGTGCCCGAGGAGAACGCTCAGAGGTTGAGGGATTCCGTGCTTAGGAGTTGCATTGAAGGTATATAACTACCCGCGTTAGGTTTTTAATTATATAATGATCTCACGATCCGATGAGTAGTGCATTCAAGATCTCAGTCACTAAGATGGATTTTGGTGCCGCTGAGGAGTTAACCCGTAAGGTGTACGATACAATAATCATTGGTGGAGGACCAGCTGGTATGTCAGCCGCGATATATGCAGCCAGGTATGGACTCGATACTGCAATTATTACGGAGGAGATTGGCGGACAGGTTGGTAAGGCTGGTTGGGTGGAGAATTACCTGGGCTATACGAGGATATTGGGTACAGACCTTGTGAATAAGTTTGAGGAGCATGTTAAGTACTACAATGTGCCTATCATAATTGATTCCGTGGAGAATGTGGAGAGGGATGGCGAATTATTCAGGGTGTACACACTGAATGGTGACGAATACGCAACTAGGACGGTGATAATAAGTGTTGGCGAGAAGAGGAGGAAGCTTAACGTTCCTGGCGAGGACACGTACAATGGAAGAGGCGTTAGTTATTGCGCACCTTGTGATGCCCCACTGTTCAAGGGTAAGGTTGTCGCGGTTGTTGGTGGTGGTGATTCAGCGGCGTCGGCAGCACTATTGTTGACTGAGTATGCGAGTAAGGTGTACATAATCCATAGGAGGAATCAGTTAAGGGCGCAGAAGTATTACCAGGATTTGCTGCTTAAGAATCCTAAGATAGAGATAATCTGGAACTCCGTGGTTAAGGAGTTACAGGGCGACAAGCTACTTAGGAAGGCAATACTACAGAGGGTCGACACCAAGGAAACCTTCGAATTACCATTAGACGGACTATTTGTGGAAATAGGCGCAGAACCTCCCGTGGATCTATTCAAGAGGATTGGGCTTGAGCTATCGCAGGATGGTTACATAAGGGTGAATCACCTAATGGAGACGAACATACCCGGTATCTATGCCGCAGGTGATTGTGTCGACCTAACACCAAGGGACTTTAGGCAGATAGTGGTTGCTGCGGGGCAGGGGGCTCTTGCTGCGTACTCAGCGTATAATTACATAATTAAGAGATTCGGCTTTAATAGGAAATAAGGTGTCTAGATAATAGCTATAGAGAAAATCATTTTAACCGATTCATGTAGTCTTTTTCTGTGGTTGGTGAACGAGAGTATAATGAGGAGAACGAGGAAATAACAAACGTTATTGAGGAATTACCCCTATCCGCTAGACTTGTGGTTAATTACTTAGAGTTTGAGCATTTGATAAATAATAAGTCATACGTGGCATTTAAGGAGATTATTGATGGGACAGGGCTGAGCGTAAGGACTGCTAGAAACGCAATCAACATATTGCGCAAGAGGGGTTTGATTGACGTTTTCCTTGACGTTAAGGAGAGGAGGAGGTACAGTGTATAGGCTCAACTTCAAGAACCTA
>LOCH01000095.1 GCA_001516765.1 Vulcanisaeta sp. MG_3
TTGTCCAATCCACATTATTGGCCACGCTCCTCCTATCAGCCCCGCTCAATAGGTAAATTACCGAGGCACCCATGAAGGTGAGCGTCACCGGTGTTAGGTAGGGGCTAACATTTACTATGTCTGTTATGAAGTAAAGTGGTATTAGTATCATTAGTACCGTAAGGGCTGTGTAGGCTAATCCCTTATTAACAATCATCTCCTCAGGCCTTCTAAGCTCCGTTAATACAACATCATCCTTCGCACCATTACTAAAGAGTAGCAGTAATACTGGGTATGTGATCAATATGTTGATTATAGTTGGAGGAAGCAGGTAAAGCGCGAATACTACAAAGGGCTTGGGCATGCCCGATTCCAATGCAATGAGCAGATTCTGTGGGTTACCCACGGGTAAGGCGACGCTACCTATGGTCACGCCAAAGGCTAGGGCGTACAATAACGGTTTCACATTAATTCTAGCCTGCCTTCTCATAGAGACAATCACCGGCGTGAAGGATCCGGCAATACCATCATTAGAGAGTGCAAGTGATAATAGTGCCGATAAACCAAACACCCTAAGTATCAAACTTCCCATACGGCGGCTACCCACGAGTAACCTATACGCTAGGTAGCTGAAGAAGCCGCTGACTTCGAGCGCGGAGGATATCGTGAACAGAGATACTAGGAATAATATCACGTTGAGATTTATGGAAGAGAGAGCCCGCTGTGGTGTTAGTACCCCAAGCACCACCGTAAGGGCAGCGCCTAGGAGCATCGCCGCCCAGGGCTGAACATTAATTCTCCCAACACCCCTAAGCGCTATTAATCCATACGTAATAGCTAATATCACTGCATCCTCTACGAATTTAGTCGACATCATAATTCATTGATACGGTTCATACAGAATTTATAGAGAATAAAAAGGCTTCCTCTCATTAACAGTTAAAGAAAAAGGGAATCTGAAATACAAAACTGGCAAGGAAACCTGGTCTTGCTAGGTTATGCCATAGTGCCTATGAAATGGTTAAACCCCTAACCATCATAATTCCTGCTATGGATCATCACAGTAAGTCTTGCTCTTTAGGGGGATTTAATGGCGAAGAAGACTACGATTAAATAAAATATAAAACTAGAAAGCCAAATCTTAAGAGGGAAATGCAATTTAACGATAATTGTAAAATCTAGGGGTTTATGATTCGAATGATGAGGCTCGAGAGGTATGAGAGGTGATGATAACGCAGGCCTTACTGATCGAATGAAATAATTTAAAGGCATGGGTCCAAGTCATGGCTTGGTGATTAATTATTAAACCCAACGATTTACTAGATGGTGTTAGGGCGGTAATCACGTTCTTTACTGTAATACCCATTGGCGGTTCCCATGACGTATCCAAAGCCTTTGAGTTTGTGTGGGCTTCAATACTAATCATACCGCCAATAACTGGTTTAATACCTGGCCTTGTTGGCTATTATGTATGGGACATAACGCGTAATGGCTTGCTCTCAGCATCTATGGCTTATGCATCTTTATTGTTGCTCACAGGGTTCAACCACATTGATGGTTTTTCCGACGTTGTTGATGCATTAATGGTTAGGGGCTCTGTTGAGGAAAGGATTAGGGTGCTTAAGGATCCTCATAGGGGCTCGGCTGCCATAGCCGCAGTCGTATTACTAGTAATTCTAGCGATTTCAGCACTGATGGGTCTAACTAGCAGGATGTGGCGGTCACTATTCATTGCCGAAATAATTTCTAAATCATCCTGCTGCCTATCGGCATTGGTAGGTAGGGAGCCGCCGTATAGGGGGTTGGGTTGGCAATTAACAATTAGTGCTAAACGAAATGCAAGCCCCATAATAGCCTCATCATTGGTGGGCTTGGTGATTACATACGTACTCTCGGGACTTATTGGTTTACTCTCGTTTATTCTCACGATGGTAATATGCATCTTTATGTTTATTGTAATCCAGGGGAAGCTTGGTGGTGCCGTCGGTGATTTGTACGGCTTCACACTAGAGGTTTCCAGAACAATCTCTCTCATGCTGATCTACTTATTATATATCATAATGCCATAAGAGCTCATGGGATATTGAATCTCAACGTATCAATACATGGGGTATGACTTTGATAATATAGTGAATGAGGATGAAACTTAAGTAACAAACAGCTTTAATAAGTCAATACCTATGGGTGTCTCAATGGGTGATGATCCAAGCGTCATAGTAAGCATAACACCAGACCTCGCGTTAGATAGGGGTTACACATACGCTGGTGGCCTTGGTGTACTAGAGGGTGACAAGTTCTATGGTGCGGCTAGGCTTGGGCTTAATTACTACGTAATAACTCTCCTCTATAGGAATGGTTATGTCGATTATGACTTCGACGAAAACGATAACCCAGTACCTAAGCCTCAACCCCAACCTAGGTCATTCCTTGATGAGTTAAGGCTGACTGACACCTTTATCGTGAAACTACGGGGTGAGGATGTGGAGGTTAATGCGTGGGAGTATCGACTAGGTACTGCGCATGCCGTATTCCTTGAACCTAGAGGTCCTGATTGGGCGTTGAAGCTCGTGGATAGAATATACATAGAGGGCAGTGTGGAGGAGAAGTTCCTAAAGTACGTTTTCCTAGCCAGGGGCGCTGTGGAGTTCGTCAGGAGGAACATCGGTCTTGAGAATGTTAGATACATAGATCTTCAGGAGGCTTATGCGGCGATGGTTCCAATAATATTGAAGATACCAGGTAGGTATAGATTAATAATTCACACACCAGGTCCGTGGGGTCACCCATCATTCCCCAATAGACTCTTTGAGGAGGAGACTGGTTATAGGTTCATTGAGGATCCCGTGGTTTTAACGAGTATTGGTGCGGCTATGGCTTGGGAGGTGATTATGGTTTCCTCTAAGCATTATGACATAATGAGGAAGGTAATACCACACTTCATGGACAAGGCTAGGTTCATAACTAATGGTATCGACCTGGACAGGTGGATGGACCCAGAGATTAGAATGCTATATGAGAGGGGTTCACTAACGACTAATGGTTTAAGGCTCATAAAGTCCAGGTTAAAGAGTGAATTGCTTGGGTTAGTTAGGTCGTATAAGCCCATTGAGCTTAATGACAACACGCTCGTGGTTGCGTGGGTTAGGAGAATGACGCTGTACAAGAGACCCCATTTTGTAGCCAAGTTAATAGAGGAGGGTGAGTTCAATGACGTGGTTTTCATACTTGGCGGTAAGTCCCACCCCATGGATAAGGATGGTTTGGTGTACATGAAGAAGTTTAGGGAGTTGCATAGGAAGTTCAAGAATGTGGTGTATGTGCATGATTACGACGTTATTAAGGCAAAAACAATACTCAAGGGTGTTGATACACTGTTTTTCACCCCATTCCCAGGTTGGGAAGCCAGTGGTACAAGCTTCATGAAGGCTGCGGTGAATGGCGTGCCAAGCGTTGCATCAAGAGATGGCGCAGTTGTTGAGTTGGTGATTGATGGTGTTAAC
>LOCH01000096.1 GCA_001516765.1 Vulcanisaeta sp. MG_3
TAAGAATGAAGTTGGTAGGGCCATTTATGAAGAGTTCAAAGGAAGGGTGCCGGGTCTTGCGAGGGTTGTTAATGTGGACAACGTGGTTGAGACCTTGCCAGGTCCATCGATAATAGAGGGTGTGTTTAACGGTAATCCAATGCCCTGGGACGAAATTCGTAGAAAGGCATTATGGTGATTTAATTGGAAGTCGCAAGGCTCAACCTATGCGCACCCTTGCCTATCGTGGACGAGGAGCCAATCCTTGACTCAATGCTTGGTTGGTTAGCTAGGTGGTTAAGGATGTTAGGCGTTCACGCGATATATAGTCCGAGTTTTAACGATGAATCGCTCCTCAGCATTAATCATCTATTGATAACTAGGGATAGGGAGTTGTTCAGGAAGAGGTCGTTACCAACACTACTACTTGAAACTTCAATACACGAGGAGTGGTTGTCAATATCATCATTGATCCTCGGTACGCAGCTAGTAATTAACATGGATAGGAGCCTATGCCCAATCTGCGGTTCGAAACTCGTTAAGGTGGGTAGGGAGGCTGTTGTGAGTAAGGTTCCCAGAAGTGTCTTGCTTAGGCACGATAGTTTTTGGTTATGTACGGGTTGTGGTAAGGTTTACTGGGTTGGTAGCCACCACATGCGTATAGGTAAGGAGCTAGAGATTGCGCGGTACATACTGAGTAGGCTTAAGGCTTCGTGCGTCGGCAATAATTTACTAATAATTCATAACAACTAAGTGGGGCATTGCATATAAACCATCTCTTACATACCCTAACGCATGCAATTATTCAAACCCCTAGATGAGCAGGAATACCCAATCCTCATTAAGTACCTAAGGGCTAAGATCCTGGAGAGGCTGGGTGTCAAGGTTGATTATGAAATCGACCCAACAATTCTCGTAAAACAGCGGAGCTTAAATTCGGCGTCTTCGTATCTATCGAAAAGCTCATGTATTCAGATGGAATGGTTAAGAGAGTCCTTAGGGGTAGTATGGGTATGATAAGGCCCATGAGGAATCTGCTTGAGGATTCTGTAGCCGCCGCGATACACGCTGCATTTTATGACCCGAGGTACTCACCCATATCTATCGCGGAATTTAAAAACTGTGTTCTTGAGGTTACGGTAGTGTCGCCACCAACCGACGTGGGTATGGATTGGGTGAGGAATAGCATGGTGCTTGGCTACCATGGTCTATACATCGTTGATTCGGGTAAGGCAACAATAATATTGCCGCAGAGGGTTGTTGAGATTGCCGAGAATTACCACCAAAGCACGGGTAAGTATTTAGATAATGAGGCGTTCATTAATGAATTATGCAACCGCCTAAAGATATGCAGTCCATCTAGTATTAAGGCATTTGAGACGCAGATAATATACGAGTTGAAGCCTGATAGTGATGTGATTGAAAGAAAGCTTTACCTAAATAGATTACTGGGGAATAACGTTAAGCAGGCTATTGCAGCAAAACATTGATGCTTTATTCAACTAAAGATTTATTAATTTTTAAGTATCAAGAATTGAGGTAACATGCCGGTCATGATTAAGTTTTACATGGTTGTTGGTAGGGATGAAGCTTATGAAAACACGATTAGAAGCGTTGTTAATGAGGTCAGGGAGAAGTTCAAGGGTAGTGAGAAGAGTATCAACGCCACATTCATTAGGATAAAGCCAGAGGCAGTTGATGCCGCGCTGAACGCGCTGAACATGCCCGAGAACCAAGTCCCGCAAAACCTGGTTTACCTAGTTAGGTCAATGAAGCAGGATGGCGTTAAATCATTGCCAGCCTTGATAATCAATGGTAGGAAGGTTTATGAGGGACAATTACCACCGCCAGACACGGTTAGGCAAACCATAATGGACGAGGTAATGACATCACTAACGCCAGCACAGCCGCCAGTTACACAACAAGCAGCACCGCCTCCACAACAACCAACAGTACAACCAATACAACCACCACCGGCGCAACAACCCCCACCACCCCCACCGCCTGAGGCAAAACCCGCACCGCCCCCTCCGCCTCCTCCACCGCCTATGGAAACACCTAAGGTTGAGACCCAGCCACCACAGCAGAAACCAGAATTTGTGGAGAAACCTACGCCTGCAGTGATAGCGCAGCCAGTAACCGTCTTAAGTGGTGTTAAGATTGTAATGGGTAGACCAGATGACTGTAGAGAATGCGTATACTACGGGGCCAACACCAGTACATGCCTATTATTTGGTTATAAGATAACTGATCCCTCAAGACCACCGTGTAAGTCCTAAGAATGATTAATCACTTCATTATTAAATCCACATAATCGCCTAAAGCTTGACCAGGTAATCCCCTCCTAAACCTAACCAATAATTGACCATGCTTACCCCACACCTTCAATACACTACCAATTATCTCAGCCCCGGTCCTAGATCTCCAAACAGCCCTTGCTCCAACGAACTTCGCCGCATCCATCACCGTTTCTACCCCTGGTACAATGACTATGGCATCTCTAGCATACCCAATGGACCCCCTCCTTATTGAGTATATCCTAGCCCTAACACTCCTTGCCTGCATTGACACGAACACGGCATTAATCAGGGAATTTTTAAGCATTTAGCAGTGATGGGCTTAATAATAAGTGATACTCGTAACCTTAGTCATCACATGCGATGAGTTTAGCAACCCAAAGCTTAACCCTTGAGCAGGTTTTGTGGTAATAGGGCTTTGACTGCCGTGATGGTGGTAATGGAGGTGGATATGCAGGGTATGGTTGCAGGTAAGGCATCTTCCTAATCTGCCTCTTTTCCACTTCTTCTCACCCATCACAATACCAACTAATTACTAACTTCCTCTTACCTATACCTAAATAAGTTAGGGTTTAGGCAAATCCCCGTGGGTGTGGGTTTGTGGGATTGCTTGGGTGTGCGTTTCTAAGTTCGTGGTATCTCCTGAGAGAATAATGCCGGCCTCCTCCCCGTCTTGGGGAGGTTTCCTCGCCGTCACCTTCATTTTGTATCCGGTGGTGGTTCATGGGTTTGGCCCGGGCCAGCACTGCGGGGCTTTGTTCTAGACTGGCCTTTGCGTTCTCCATGATGTGTTGTAGGAGGG
>LOCH01000097.1 GCA_001516765.1 Vulcanisaeta sp. MG_3
CCTACGCCTAAGCTCCCTAGCCAGGGCGAGCCTATTCCTCAACTCATCACGCCTCCTCGTGAGCTCCTTAATCCTATCTCTAACCTCACCCTCCCTAGCCACCAAGCCCTCCAGCTCCCTAACCCTACCCTCAAGTCTGCGAATATCCTCTAGGGCATCCCTCAGCCTGTTTAGTTCTTTCGTTAGAAGCGATTCCTCATTCATCAGGGACTCAACCTTACCCTTAAACTCCAGGTACTTGCTTTCCAGCTCCCTCAGCTCATTCTCCTTGATCACCAACTCATTCAATTTATCCTCAACATCCCTAAGCTCAACCTCCCTAGCCTCCAAATCCCTAGTGACACTACCAAGCTCCCTCTCCAATCTATCAAGCTCCTCCCTCCTCAAGCCCAACTCCCTATTGAGAACCTCCAACCTACCCCTGAAGCCCTCAACAGTCGCACCAACCCTCCTAAGGGCCTCCCTAACAACATCCTGCCTTGCCCTCTCAATAGCATCAAGCCTAAGCAGGGCATCTAGCTTAAACTCCCCCTCCTGCCAGTCCTCAGTATATCCCTAATCTCCCCCTGCCTAACGTAGAGTAATTCGGAGAACGTCTCCATGCTTATCCCCGTGGTCTTAACGACAAATTGCGTAACCTCCCTATCCCTCGCGGCAACCCTCCTACCGCTCTCGTCAATAACGTACGTTTGCGACTCCAAGGTCTTCTCAGTATTGAACACCCTCTGGACTAGGTACCTACGCCCATCAATCCCCACGTACTCAACACGTATTACCGAACTCGAGGCACCACGCCTAACCAAATCACCAAGCCTATACCTACCCCTAACCCACTCCGAACCGTAGAGGGCTATGGCTATTGCCTCGAGGAGGCTCGTCTTACCTGCACCGTTAGGTCCATGTATGAAGTTTATGCCCTCGGTAATGATGGCTTTACCCTTCACTATTGACCTGAAGTTCTCAACCTCAACCCTCGTTATCATCTGCCACCCCCCAACCAATCCGTTATGGCCCTACCACCCCTCAATGGTACATTAACGAGTTTCTCGAGGATTGCGATAGCGCCATCCTCATCATCAACCCTAACCCTCTCTATAACATCCATTAGGGCATTGACCCACTCATCATTATTAACCCTCGACCTAAGGGCCTGCCTAATTATCTCGTTAATGCCACCGAAGACTTGGCGTGGGGCCTCCTCAGCGCCGCGCCTCTCGAGGTTCAGCCTAATGTCAACCCAGGCCCTGCTGAATAACCTCCTCAATTCGTTCACGCTGAAGTCCCTGGTGGAGTAACCACTGGATACCGCACCCTCAATCTCCAGGATTATCAGGGAGCCCTTGGAGTCCATGTTGCTTGCTATGTACGAGACATCACCCCTGACAACGCTTGGTTTCGCCTCCTCATACCTGACCCTAACCCTCACCAACCTCCTTGACGGGCCCAGCCTGACCTGCCTAACCCTAACCCCGTTACTACCAACATCAAGGACTAGGAAGCCCTTCGGGTCCATGTCCTTAACCTTCCTGAGCTTACCATTCACATACTCGTAAACCTCGAACTCCCTGGCATCCCAAATCTCCAGGGAGCCTGGGTATACGGCATTGAGCCTTGGGTGCCTCAACCCATGCTCGTGAATGTGCCCAACGGCTATGTAATCGAGGTTTAGTTGGGATAGGGGTTTCTCGTTGATCATGAAGACATCCACATTGGGCATTGGGTATACGTAGGGTGCACCCTCTATGTACTGGTGAATCACCGCAATGTTTATGCCATCACCCCTCAGGCTGTTTATTGAGTTGATTAGCTTGTTCTGCATGTCGGTGTAGACTGTCCCAACACCAATCAACCTGACACCACCCAAGTCCCTATAATCATTATCCAGGTAATCAATCAACCCCATACTATGTAGGACAGCGAGTGGATTTTCGGTTGGGTTTATCACGGATGCATCATGGTTACCCCTAATACAGAAAATCCGAATGCCAGCCTCCCTCAACCTCGTCAAACCCCTTATAGCAGTCACGTAAATGCTTGGTGCGGGCCTTTGCGTGTCAAAGAAATCGCCACTGATTATGACGGTGTCCAAGCCCTCACCCTCCCTCAACCTGAGTATTTCATCCACGGCCCTGAGGAATGCCCTATTGTAATCCTCAAGCCTATCCTCAAGCCCGTACTGCCTATGGCCCAGGTGCACATCGGCCAATTGCGCAATCAGCATCTCACTCACCAAGTTTGACTAAGCCATCCTTAATTGCCTTTGCCACCAAGGCCACAACATGCGGGCATGGCTCACTAGTTGAGCCACAGGCTTCGCAGCTCCAGGTGCCCTCGGCAGTTCTCACCTCAACGTGGACATTACTAACCCTACCCCTCAGGACTCCCATGTCCATGGTGACGCCCTTAACGTCATCCATTAGTGATAGCGCAGTTAGTACACTATTAATACCAACCTTGGTGTTTAGGAGCTTCTCAACCCTACCCCTAACCTCGTTTAAATCAGCGTTTAACCCCCATGCCCTGCTCAGATCTATGTCCGAACCTCCATAATCGAGGACACGATCTCTAAGCCTTATGACCAGTGGTAGTGGCGTGATGGGACCGACCACGATACCCTCCCCAGCGTCCAAGACGGGTATTAACCTGCCTAACTCCTCGCTCAACACCTCACTGGCACCAAGCACAGCCGCTATATCCCTCTGGTTCACAAGTCTCAGTATTATTTGGCTATTGCACTGGCTTAGGACGTCAGGGTCCACCTTGGACGGTCTCTGGGTTATGACGACCAAGTAAACACCGAATTTACGACCTTCACCAGCTATCCTGGACACAACGCTTAGACTTAGTGTGCTCCTCACGGACCTGGGTGGTGCGAACCTATGGGCCTCCTCTAGAATGACTACGACTGGGAATGGGTACTTAGGACCTGGCAAACCCCTAACCTGGTTAACCCTAGCCCTAAACACCCTGCTTAACACGTGGTAGACCACGTGGTCCTGAACCTCATCGCTCAATCCGGCGAGGTTCATGATGGTCACCGTACCCGGCCTCAAGACCTTGGTTATAGGCAGGGACCAGTATGTGTAAAGCCCAAGTCTCCTTAGTTTCCTTAGGTACATCCTGGCGCTCACAAGTACGGTCTTCCTAGCCTTGCTATCGATTACGTCCTTAAGCTCATTCAATAGCTTATTAACCTTATTCCTACCCTCATCATCCAGCACGGCATTGTACTGCTTGATTAATCGATCAATGTTGACATTACCATCGTGGTTCAGGAACTCATTAATTATCCTAACCATCATGTCGAGGGTGCCCAGACGCTTAATGCCCGTGTGCCTTACAATGATTCTAATCAGTGAGTGTAGTATGTATATTACGTACCTAATCCTCGAGGCACCCCTAGGTACTCCGGCAACGTTTGCTAGCACCTCGGGCTGGACCTTGACGATGTTTATCCTATACTTAAGATCACCGGTCTCCCTACTTGAGGCATCTATTACCTGAACCCTACCGATGAACTGCGGACCAAGCCTTGAGATGCTGTTCTTTATGTTCACGTACTCCCCGTGTGGGTCTATGACCAGTATTGTGGCGCCCTTCTTCAGTAACTCCTCTATCAGCACTATTGATGACCAGGTCTTGCCATTACCCGTGGCCGCTATTATGGCTAGGTGCCTCCTCAACCCATTCATGTCCACGCAGTACGGCACATCCGACCTAAGCAGCAACCTACCAATACAGAGCGCCCTCTCTTGTTCAACCCTAACGAACTCACTAACCATCCTGGCGTCAGCCAGGTATACGGGCGTCCCTACGCTGGGTACCGACCTGGGCATGTATATTCTGTCGCCGTACTTGTAACCGAGCACCATAACCCTGGCCTGCACAACCTCAATAATGCTCTCCCTGGGCATGTCGGCAAGTGCGTCAGCCACGTAACCATCAGCTCCGATCCTGTATGGCTCACGCTTTATCCACAGTATTTGCCCAAGCACGTTGACGCTCACCTCCCTACCATCTACATA
>LOCH01000098.1 GCA_001516765.1 Vulcanisaeta sp. MG_3
CATGTTGATCGTCTTACTAACACCCGAGTCATTCCACCTAGCCCAGGTTACCTGCATATACACATGCCACTTCCAATGAATCTCATGGGCAGTACGTAACAATTCAGCAAGTGGATGATTCCTAGGTAATATTCCATACTCCTCAACGAACTTCCTTGTACCCTCATCAAGCGTTTTTGTACCCATTAAAAGCTTCAATGCGGTGTAATTGTACTCGATGAGCCTACCTATCGTTAAATTCCTAATGTAGGCTATGGCAAATAGAGGCTCAATGCTCGAATTAACACCAGCAATTAAGCTCCTTGAACCTTCAGGGGCTATACTCATTATTGATCCGTTCCTTATACCTATGGTACTAGCATCAATAGACAACTCCTCATCCAAGGCCCTATAACCCTTGAGGACTGCCGTAGCGCCATCAATTATGGATTTAACCCTGACATCATCATAACCAACCTTGAGAATCTCCAGGTATTCGTCAACGGCTTCCTTATCAAAAGCACTCGAGAACTTATCAAGCCTCTCACGATGTTTCGTCCAGGGTAACACACCCTCAGCCCAATCACTGTGCTTATAGGCGGGGTAAATACCCTTCTCCCTGGCTAAGTCGATACTTGACCTAACCGCAATTCTAGCTATAAAACTCGCCAACGTATCAGAAACAGCTAGGGCCTGTGGCGAGTCATACCTGAGGCCTAGGGCTATTAATGTGTCTGCTAATCCATTAGCACCGAGACCAATCCTCCTTGTTTCGAGAACCCTCTTTCTCAATCTCTCGTGTGGTAGCTTATTGACGTCTATAACGTCGTCGAGGAACCTAACGGCTAATTGCGTATCCCTAGCCAATTCCTCCCACTCAATCTTGCCATCCTTAACATACTTAACCAGGTTTATACTACCTAAGTTGCAACTCTCGAAGTCGTACAATGACTCCTCTGAACATGGATTCGTCGCGTTTATTACCTCACCAGGTAGCTTCTCATTATTAATGAAGTTTGCCAAGTCCCTATTCCAAAGCCCTGGATCGCCGCTGTCCCAAGCCGACTTAACGATCTTGTCCCACAACTCCTTAGCATTGATCCTCCTCCAAATCCTTATCCTACCTGCCTTAATTTGCTCGACGCATGATTCATAGCATTTAGCGAATTCCTCACCCCACGTCTTGTATAGGCACGGGCACTCCCTCGGGTTTATTAAATAAATGTCCTCACCCTTAAGTGCCTTCTGCATGAAGTAATCATCTATGGTGACACTTATGTTGAAGTTCTGTAATTGCATGTCTTTCTGCTCACCGCTCTTCGACGTGATGAACTTCTCAATGTCTGGATGCCACCAAAACAGCATACCCATCTGGGCACCACGCCTCTTACCACCCTGCTTTATTGTATCAACCAACGTATCGAATAACTTCATGAAACTCAACGGACCCGAAGCTATGCCCGTGGTTGACCTAACAATATCACCCTCTGGCCTCAACTTACCGAAGTTATAACCAACACCACCACCGCTCTGGAAAATGAGGGCTGCAAGCCTTAGTGCGTCCATTATGCCGAAGTTACACTCAGTGTCATCCCTATTCGTATCACTCTCCCTAGATAGGCAATCATCGACAGGTACAACAAAGCATGCGGAAAGTTGGCCAAGCCTTGTCATTGCATTATATAGTGTTGGTGAGTTGGGCATGAACTTGAGCTGGCTCATTAAGTCGTAATACCTCCTAGCCCACGTTATTGGGTCACCACCATACCTAAGCTCCGCATATGCCACACCCATGGCAGTCCTCATCCATAGGTACTGCGGTGCTTCGAAAAATGAACCATCAAGCCTCTTAAGCAAGTACCTGCTCATTAGCGTCCTAACGCCGTTGTATGTTAGTAGGAGGTCCCTATTTGGATCGAGGTATTTAGCCAACTCATCAATGTGCTGACTAAACCAACTAGCCATCTCCGAATCCCAAATCCTCAACTCGAGCCCCGTCTTGAACCACCTGACGAAGCCACCTCTATAGGCATCCTCAAACCTAACCCTGCCCTCGTTGATTGCCCTAACAACATCCTTACCCAAACCTGCTTATACACGCTCCATATTAGGTAATTCCTGGCCGCGTCATGCCACTTCAAATCCTCGGTAACCAGGTTTAACATTAGTAATTGAACCTTATCTGACAACTCGCTACTCGTCACGGTACCCTTAATATCAAGGCTCCTCACTATTAGGTCAGGATCTGGTGCACCTGCACGCTTTAGTGATTCAAGTAACTTATTTACTATGAAGTCCTCAACCGTACCATTCCTCTTTAAAACGCCTATCCCAACCACCCTCTCAACTTCTTCAGTACCTAATTGCACACCTGGAAATATAAATTACTTTTATTAGGGAGCAGCGGACAAAATAAGTTAAAACGATCAGATGCGAAGGGAATATATATTGCCGCCGTTCAGGGCACGGCACTATAATGATTAAATATGGCTCAGCATTAGTAAAACATAACCATGTACCTGGTGGTTTCATGCCCAAAATGCGGGAACTACTCTGTGGTTAGGGATAATGTGAAAACGCACCAGTGCCCATACTGCGGCTACGTAATGCGTATTGAGGAGGCAATAATAATCGCCAGGGCAAAGAATGGTAGGGAGGCTAGGGAGATAATTTTGAAGCTAAAGACACCCAGGGAACTCAGGAGGGCCTAAATTGCACTAGACCTGGTGTTATGAACCATGAAATGACCCAACCTTCGTTAGTGCGCGTGAGTTTGAGAACGCTCGAGTACCTAAACTCGACAATCCTAATGTTCGGATTACCCATAACTAATAGTGAGGTTAAACGGCTGAGGTGCGGTAGGTGACCAACAATCATTAAGTCGCTCGTTAACTCATTTATCCTCTGGGCCCAAATGGTGGGATCATCATTGGGATTAAGACCATCGGCGACCTCAACATTAGCGACACCAAGGTATTTTGCGAATATTTCAGCGGTTTGCCTAGCCCTGGTCTTCCCGCTATGCACTATTTTAGGTACTGAAATCCCGAGACCCGCCAGGTAATTAGCAATTAACTCACTCTCCCTAATACCATCAGGCGTCAACCTCCTCTCAGGATCTACGCTCTCATCGAACGCCTTACCATGTTGAACAAGGTACACTGAAACCACAACCACCTACTTATAACTAACTTATTAACTACTTTATTATTTTACTACCCGTGCAGGACGCCATCAGGCGTGAAGCCCTGAACTGGATTAAGGAGGCCAATTACGACCTGGTGAGGGCTAGGCGAAGCCTATCGGAGGGCGATTACGCATTGAGCGTCTTCATGTCACAGCAAGCCATCGAGAAGGCATTTAAGGCATTAGTTATAGCGTTAAAAAGAAGGAGTCCCCCTAGAACCCACGACCTCGTAACCCTATTCCAGGAGATTCATGAGCTAATAACACTGCCTACGGAGGTAATCGACAAGCTGCCCGAGATCTCTCAGTACTATGTATCCGCTAGGTATCCCAACGCCGGGTTAGAGGTGCCATCTGAAAGGATTAATAAGGCTCAGGCTGTTAGGGCACTTGAGGCTGCGGAGGTGGTGATCGCAATTGCGAACAAGACACTTGGAGTTACCCAGTCAAATTAGGGATGCGCTTAAGCAATTCCTAAATAGCGTTAGGAAGGAGTTGGGACCTGGGACGAGGGTTTACTTGTTCGGTAGCTTCGCTAGGGGTGATTGGTTGTTGGATAGTGACCTGGATTTAATAGTCGTGTCACCCAGGTTTAAGGACATGCCCTGGCACGAACGCTATCCACTGCTTAGGAGGATGATCTCGCCGGACATACCCACGGATATACTGGCGTACACGCCCGAGGAGTTCGAGGAGGTAAGAAGGAGGAGTGTGATTATAATGGATGCCGAGAGTTATTGGGTAGAATTAACGGAAGAGGCCCTGACGTGATATGGTGCGGCTGAGATTTGTGCTTGGGTTTTCTTGTGGTGATTATGTTCCTTGTTGATCCTTACGTTAGTGGTACCTTCGGTAGTTTTTCTATGGTTTCCTGTTTAGGTGGTGTTGTATTATCCAATGAACCCTAGGCTCCGGCTCAACCCAAGACCAAGAAACCACAGGGAAAAAGAGGCACGGCTATACAACGAAGTACGGCTC
>LOCH01000099.1:0-4101 GCA_001516765.1 Vulcanisaeta sp. MG_3
TAATTTGGGTCCTTATTACTACTAATGCTAACCTTAACACCATCTCCCTGCCTAATATCAACACCAACTGCATCCCTAGGATACTCGAGGGCTAACGATAGACCAGAACCACTCTCCATCTCAAGCCTAACAATACCCTTATAACCTGTCTCCTTAACATTAACTACCTTAAAATCACCACTTAACTCCATCGACTCACGCAGAAGGGAAAAATGCTAAAAAGGTTTTCTGGCACCATCTCTAGAGCGGTTATGTCATTACTCGCTGATGCAGCCAGGAGGTTCAATGCGGAGTTACTGAATATGGTGAATAAGGAGGTTCGAGTAACCACGAACAGTGGTGTTACGTATAGGGGCACTCTCGTAGGTATCGATAACTCACTAAACCTGATGCTCGTCGATGCCGTTAATGACAAGAATGAGAGGTTCTCTAGGGTCTTAATAATGAGTCACGCAATAATCGACGTTGTCCTAATTCAGGAGTTCGTGGATCTCAGGGAGTTCGCCAGGTACATAGATAGGTACTTCCCTGGAATGGTTAAGTACATTGAGGAGGCAAACGTTGTCCAGGTTGGTAATGTCAAAGTAACAACGGCAGGTATCGAAGGCTCAGGACCGCTTGCTAAGCGTGTTAAGGAGTTATTTGATGAGTTCATGACGAAAAGAAAGGCGTGATGTAATCCCTTAACTATAAAGGGGAGTCATTAACATGACCTTCGAGATCTTGGATAAGGACTTAGCAGGGAGGATTGGCAGGTTAATTACCAAGGCAGGTGTTATAGAGACTCCAGCGTTATTTCCCGTAATCAATCCCATAAAGCAGGTTTTACCATTGGGTGAAATTAAGAATGTTGGTTTTAACCAGGTAATAACCAATGCTTACCTACTCAAGAGGCATTATGGCGATTTAGTTAAGGATATCGGAATCCATAGGTTCCTTAATTGGGATGGACCAATAATGACGGATTCAGGCGCTTATCAATTATTAATGTATGGTAAAGTTGATGTCAGCCCTGACGAGATTCTCAGGTATGAGGTTGATATTGGGACGGACATCGGCGTAATACTTGACATACCAACACAGTGGGGCAGGCCTAAGGATGCTGTTTTTCTCGAGATTGAGGAGACGCTGAGGAGGGCTCGTTCTGCACTCACAAAACTCAAGCTCTGGGATCCTGAACATAGAATGCTCATTGTCGGGCCAGTACAGGGCGGCGATAAATTCGATATATTAAGTTATTCAGCAAGTAAAATGGGTGAGTTGAATTTCGATATTTACGCGGTAGGAAGTCCCACAACACTCCTCGAGGAGTATGATTTCTCAACGGTAATTAGGATGGTTGCTACGGTTAAGGCTAGGTTACCTCCAGGCAAACCCATTCACCTATTTGGTGCGGGTCACCCATTGATACTACCCTTCGCGGTAGCCATGGGTGTGGATCTCTTCGACTCAGCCAGTTATGCTCTCTATGCACGTGATGATAGGATAATCCTCAGGGATAGGACCGTTAGGTTAAGTGAGCTTAGGGTCGATAGGATACCGTGTAATTGCCCAGTGTGTAGGAGGTACTCGGTTAAGGAGTTAATGAGTATGAGCAAGCCCGAACGTGAAAGGCTAATAGCCCTTCACAATTTACATGTTTTATGGGAGGAATTACAGGAAATAAGGGCTAGGATTAGGGAGGGCACACTTTGGGAGTACCTAGAGGAGAAGGCAGGTGGTGATGCGAGGGTAAAATCAGCCCTGTTAGCATTGAGGAAGGGGCTGAAGGCTCTATTAAACGTTATCCCAGACGAGTCAGGTCGTGTAAGGGCCATGCACATAACATCCATGGAGTCCCTCGGCAGACCTGAGGTGGTTAGACATGTGGAGCGATTATTCAATAATTATGAACCACCAAGAGGCTGTGTGGCGATAGTATTGCCTGGCGAATACCTAGATAGACCCTATGCGCGTGATTCCCTCATTTCCTGGTTACTAAATGAATTGTCAGCGAGGAATTTGCTAAGTAAGGTCCATGTTGTGATTAATAACCCCGTACTTGGCCCAATACCCTACGAAATAAGTGAGATATACCCACTTTCACAGCATGAGTACCCCCAACCCATACCAAGGTACTTACGCTCCTACTCGCTTTACTTATTGCGCAGGTACTTAGATGTATTGGTGCGGCGCGGATTCACGGATTTTAATTAAATCATAACAATAGGTGATTATGAGTCACGTATAAAAAGTATTATCGATAGACTGGGTCCCCTGAAAAGCTCGGTTATCCTCAGGGCAAGCTCTAAGGACGAATTATATTCATTGATGACCTGGGTAATCAATGTTGTGGAGAATATTAAATGCTAATGCGTAACTTCATCATCAGTGCAGCCATTAAATATAATGCGGAGGCCCCTCCCTCCTTTTGGCACTCTCCTGTAGCTCCTTAAGCTCCTTATCAATCATATCGGCTAACTCCCTTAACCTACTAACATCAATCTCCACACCAGTTAATTCCTTCAGGAACTGTATTGCAACAATAGCCGCATTCGGATCAGCACGGAACGGCTCCGCGTAGGGCAATATTGCTATTGCTGGTACGTTCAATCTTTCGAATTCATTCATGAGCAGGGCTAACGGTCCTACCATCGCGTAGTTCAACTCCATAAGCCTAACACCACTCAATGAGAATTTATCCCTATATGCGCTGGTTACCGTAACCCTTAACAAATCATTACCATCACTCCTCAACCTATTATCAAGACCACCGAAGAGTATGGCTTCCCTAAAACCATTAATGTAAACCCAATGGGCAATGGTCCTTACAACGTCATGGGCGTATCTCGTCATGAAATCCCCATCCCAATGAATGACTGATATCGTGAAGCCAGGGTCTAGGCAGTGATAAATCTCGCCGGGTGTTGATAAAATATTTGTATTAACAACATAGGCGCTGAAGGGAGGCTCTTTGGGCATCTCTATGAAGCCAACCCTACGGCAATTAAGCGCATTCACGAGATGCTGAACGGTTAGGTAGCCCACCATACCTATGCCAGCAAATCCTGTTAGGAAGTACCAAGTCCTTATTATTGGTTCCGTAATACTTATCCTAATATTCACAGTGAAGCATCCCTAGAGTCGCCTATAAAATTATTATTCTTATGGAATTTTTACTACGCTGTGCGAAATTCATGTGGTTACGGCATGGTTATCCATTACGTTTTTCATCATAGGCAGATTATTTCTCATTAAGCCTATTACATGATTTTTCGAACCGTAACCATGCATGAATTTTAAATTAATGAGCCATTTTCGACAGGCTAACCCACGCAAAACTTTAATAGCCTTAAGATGTCATCTAACGTAACGGTGAGGTATCGCAATGGGTAAGGTAAGGCCTAGGTATGTAAAGAGTTTGGCTAGGAGGTTGCTCGAGACTTATCCAGATAGATTTAGTGAGGATTTTGAGAGTAATAAGAAGGTTGTTGCCGAGTTAGCGGACATACCTAGTAAGTCTGTACGTAATAAGGTAGCTGGCGAGATAACCAGGATGATTAAGAAAATGAAGGCTGGTGCCAGCGAAAAGGCTGAGGTCGAGTTAGAGGAGCAGTGAGGGAAGGAAGGTTTTTAAGTGTTGGCACTCTTATACATCGATTATGTCGTGGTTTGAGGATATAGATAATTGGTTCAAGAGAATCCAGAAATATTTTGAGGAGCTGGAGAGGGAGATGGAGGAGGAAATGGATAGAATGATGCGCGGCGTTACACCCGAGGAAGAGAGAAGTGGTAGGGGTAGGGCTAAACCTAGGTATTATTATTACGGCTTTGAAATATCAATAGGACCTGATGGTAAGCCCAGGATTAAGGAGTTTGGTAATGTTAGGCCGAAGGGTGAGAGGCCTATTATTGAGGAGGATATTGAGCCACTAACCGATGTTATTGAGGAGGAGGACTCGGTTAAGGTTATAATGGACATGCCAGGTGTTGATAAGGATAAAATAAGCATAAGGGTTAGTGAGGATGGTAAGAAGCTAATAATAAGTGCCAGGGATACTGACAGGAGGTACTATAAGGAGGTTGATTTACCTACGGAGGTTGATCCATCGCAGTCAAAGG
>LOCH01000099.1:4702-6018 GCA_001516765.1 Vulcanisaeta sp. MG_3
GACGTTTTCACAAGATACCTAAGGCTTAAGGGTGACGATGTAATCTTTGTATCGGGCTCTGACGAGCATGGAACACCGATTGAGGTTGAAGCATTACAACTCGGTATTAAACCTAAGGAGTTGACGGATAGGATGCATGAAATCGTGAAGAGACTCTTTGAGCTGTGGGAAATAAGCTTCGATAACTACACAAGGACGGAATCACCGGTTCATAAGGAGTTCGTTAAGGGGTTCTTCATGAAGCTCTACAATAATGGTTACATAATCACCAGGGAGGATGAGGTGCCTTACTGCCCTAAGGATAAGATTTACCTGCCGGATAGGTTCATAATAGGCACATGTCCATACTGCGGTTACCCATACGCAAGAGGTGATCAATGCGAGAACTGCGGTAGGTTGCTAGAACCGAAGCTCCTGATAAACCCGAGGTGCGCAATCTGCGGTTCTAAACCTACGTGGGTTAAGACCAAGCACTGGTACCTCGATCTAACAAAGCTTGAGGGTAAGGTTAGGGAGTACGTTGAGGGTAACACGGCATTACCCGAGAATGCTAGGCAGATGAGCCTTGGAATGCTTAAGGAGGGTTTGAAGCCGAGGGCAATAACTAGGGATAATAAGTGGGGTATTGAGGCACCATTCCCTGGAGCTGAGGGTAAGACAATATACGTATGGTTCGAAGCAGTTCTCGGCTATATATCAGCAACCATAGAATACCATAGGAATAAGAACAGTGAGGATGAATGGAAGAAATTCTGGCTTGACGAAAACTCTAGGGTCGTGTTCTTCGTGGGTAAGGACAACATACCATTCCACGTAATATTACTTCCCGCAATGCTCATAGCGAGTGGGGACCCATACGTCATGCCATACACAACCGCGTCCACGGAATACCTACTCTTCGAGGGTAAGAAATTCTCGAAGAGCCAGAGGATCGGTATTTGGATAGACGAGGCACTGGCCCTTATGCCGGTTGATTACTGGAGGTTTGTACTCATATACCAAAGGCCTGAGGGCAGAGACACTAGTTTTACCTGGCACCAAGCCCTTGAGATAATAAATTCGGTGCTGAACGACGTGATTGGCAACTTCATACACAGGGTTCTCACGTTCATAGCCACGAGGTTCAACGGTGTTGTGCCTGGCGGTGACTTAAAGGACGTAGACATTAGGTATAGGGATGAGGCGTTGGCGCACTTTAAGAATGCCGAGGATCACTATGAAAAGATAGAACTTAGGGATGCCCTACTCGAGACCGTGGAGATAGCGAGGGTTGGCAACAAGTACCTCAATGAGAGACAGCCCTGGGAGTTAATAAA
>LOCH01000100.1 GCA_001516765.1 Vulcanisaeta sp. MG_3
CCGACTCCAGTTGGAAAACTGCCGCGAACGCTATTAAGGCGTAGTAGGTAAGGCTTTCTACTATGAATCCGAACACAAGGCCCATTTGTCAACCAAGCAAGCCTTGAACCCAAAGCCCTGCCCAGCCACACATAATCACCACCAACCCTTGGTATATACCTAATCAAGATCGAGTAAACAACGACCTGGGGTATGGCGAGGAGCGCTGCGATTAGGGATGCGTAGACTAGGTTAGCCCCCGCCACCGTGGGTAGTGAGGCTAGGGTAAAGCCTATTGTTGCCAGTGCAGCACCTACCGACATGTTGGCGATGTTTATTGAGACCGCATCCCAGAAACCAGCCTCCTTAACCAAACCCGTGGACTCCCTTACGAATACCCCATACTCCCTACTCATTATTGCAACAATTATTTTAACTGATTAATAAATACTGCGCTTGTTTTATCGATCATTATTTAATCAAATAATTAAACAATAGAGAAAAGATTACTTAAAAACTAGGCATCGTCCATCTTCACCGTGTTTGAGGTTGAGGTTAAATACAGGGTTACGGACCACACCAATATTAGGGATAAACTGAGAGAGCTTAACGCCAAGTTCCTCGAGCACACAGAGGAGACCGACGTATACTTCAATAGCCCGGTGAGGGATTTTGCAAAGACCGATGAGGCTCTTAGGGTTAGGGTTTATGGTGATGGTACCGTAGTGGTTACGTATAAGGGTCCCCGAATTGGTAATGTTGGTAAGACCAGGGAGGAAATAAACGTAGCAACCAATGACCTAGATAATACATTGGAGATACTGAAGAGACTTGGTTTTAGGGAGGTGGCTAGGATAGTCAAGAGGAGGGATATTTACAACTATGAGAATTTCACGGTGTACCTAGACACCGTAGAGGGCCTGGGGAACTTTGTTGAGGTTGAGACTATGGTTAATGATAAGGGATTAATCGATAAGGCCACTGAGGAGGTGCTTAGGTTTGGTGATAAATTGGGCTTGAGTAGGGATTGGATTGAGAGGAGGACGTACCTCGAGTTAATGCTTGAGAAACTTGGCGTAAACAAACCTTAAAATTCTCGGCTAAGCCGTTAATTAGTGCGTTTCGATAATGTGGTGATTGTGGAGGATAATTACAGGAATTTCTACCCAACATCACTTAGCACACCAATTAGTGACTTAATAATTGGTGGGCTTAGGTACTATGAACACATTGCCCTTTGGCTCATGAACATGGGCTTTGACGCGAAGATCTACGTGGTCACACGTGATTACCTATCACGTCTTTGGAGCGGTATTGCCGAATCATTACTATCCAAGGTTGGTCTGAGGTATTTCATCAAGTACGTACAAAATATCAGCGACATAAGCGGTCCCTCATTGATAATACATACCTCATTATTACCACGGATAGACACACTAAATAACCTAATCAATGGCATTGGCGGTGAGGTTAGGTGCGGCAATAGGGTGTTGCTGAGTTTTACTGATGATGGTGATGTGAATAATGTAATCGATAATTGCGACTTGCCAATACTCGATGGAATATGGTCCGTGATTAGGTGGAATACCTACCTACTCCGTGAGAACTTGAAGTACCTCGTTAAATTAGTTGGCGATAAGGTTGTCGACTCCGATGTGTCGAGTAATGCCGTGATTGATGAAAAAGGTGGTAATGCCATCATGATTGGAGCAACAGTTGAATCCCTAGCGTACGTGAGGGGGCCTGTGTTATTGGGACCGGGCTCCAGGATCCTGCCCCATGCATATGTTAGGGAGGGTAGCGTCTTATACGCGCACAACGTTGTTGGTGGTGAAATCAAGAATTCGATCATGGACATGCACAGCCTTAAGGAGCACTTCAGCTACCTGGGTGACTCATACGTTGGCAGGTGGGTGAACATTGGGGCTGGCTCCGTGACCTCCAACCTAAAGAATACAATGGGTGTTATCAGGTATGGAGGAATTAACACTGGTTTGACTAAGCTTGGTTCTGTAATTGGTGATTGGGCTAAGATTGGTATTAACACCTCAATAATGAGCGGTAAGTACATAGGCCAGGGAAGTAACGTGCTTGGTCTTATTAGAGCTAATGTACCGCCGTTTAAATTGTGCATAAATGATGACTGTAAGGAGTACCTATTGGATAAGGTTGTTGAGGTTTACAAGAGATTTACGAGGTTGAGAGGGGTTAACGCTAATGAAAACGAGATATTATTAATACGCGCGGTCTATGACACATCACTCCATGAAGCGCCTCTTTAACTCCCTCCTCTCTAACTCGTGGATTACGAGGACCAGCTTATCCATACTGCTTATTCTCGGTAGAAACTCCTCAATTTCGTCAATCCTAACCCTACTTGACAACGCCAACACCGCAAGCTTTCCATACCTGCTAACGAGTTCTGCAGTCCTGTTTATATGCTGAATCACCTCCTCATCCTCAGACCTAGCCCTCCCACTTCTCCACCTCTCCACGATTTGCTTAACCCTCTCCTCATCCATCCTCAATACGCCAAGTCTTTCTGAACCACAAACGGGGCATTTGGGTTTGTCTGGTAAGTCCTTGTTTCTTACGGAACTAACCCAACCACAGTTTAGACATACTAGCGTTACTGACTCGTTTAGAAGCCTTGCCTTAACACTCTCCCTAACCAACTTATCAAGTCTCTCTGGTGCCATGATTTCAAGCCTATGACTTATTTTATCCACAATCTCCCTACTCAACGGACTAAACTCACTCCTCTCAACAACTACAATCTCCCTATTCCTATTAAGGAGCGACTTTAGGAATAGGTATGTATTATCCAGATCAAAGTCCCTAGTTAATACCTCCTTAAGTGTTTCCGTAAACACTGGGGAGCCTCTATAGAGCTCGATTAGGCTCGTAATAGCTAAATCGCTCAATTCCCTATCCTTCCTAATCACATTGAATCTCCTGGCAACGTGAACAAACTTCCTCTTAAAAATCCCGGTCTTCGTTATAGCCCTAATGGCATACTCAATGAATGTCTTATCGTCCATCTCCGCCACATCCATAATTGTTTGCGTGATGAGACTTGTGTCAATGCCAGGTCTGGGTAGTTGGAGTATTATGGCGTAGGCATCCTGCTGAACACCAACTGGGTAACCAAGCCTCTCCGTGAGAATCTCACCAAGCAACCTAGCCAACGTCCTGTTGACCAGGGTTCCGCCATGCGTGTAGATGACTATTAAATCCCCAACGCGCTCAAGTAATATTGTTTTGTCTGATGGTATTGGTACATTACTCTCCAGGTGCTCCATCACCCTATTAACGATATACCTAACAGTATCCCTGGAGACCCCAAGTTTTGTTGTGAATAACTCCGTGGTGGTTTCGGGACTAACCTTAACCAGGTAATCACCGATCTCCCTCTTGATACTACCAACATCCTGAGCCACCTCAAAGGGTACGGGCACCTCCTCACCGACCCACGATGGTATTGCACCAACGGTGTCCTTGGCCTGCACCACATATATCGTATCACCAACGATCTTCTGCAGAACCCAGACACCT
>LOCH01000101.1:0-3043 GCA_001516765.1 Vulcanisaeta sp. MG_3
TTCAAGATATAGTATTGCCTCAGCACCAATGGCAATCACTTCCCGCCTCATACTACGAAATGAGAGCCCCTTATTGTTTAATTGATTTGTTTAGTTTCAACGGGCTTTGCAATGGATTCTCTTATTATTTCTGCTATGTCGAGAATCTTAACCTTATCCTCAACGCCCTTAACCCTGGCTGCGTCGGTTAACATGGCATTGCAGAATGGGCACAGCGTGACTATTGTTTGCGCACTAGTACCCATCAACTGCTCAAGCCTTATGTGGCTAATCCTCTTTCTCAGGCACGTCATACCAATAATTCGCACCACCAGCACCGCAGCAGAATGTTTGAGCACCATGCCTAACGGGCTCTCTTAAATCACCAACCTTCCTGATAATCTCCCTCTGCGGGTTTATAACTCCATTGTATCTAGCTAGGTAGCAGGGGTCATGTATTGTAAATACGACGTTGTCCCTCGAAACCTTGATTACGCCCTTATTAATCAGCTCGTTCAGGAACTCCACGTGGTGATAAACCTTCACATTACCCATCCATGGATCGACCTTAACATAGTCGTTCTTGAACACATTATACCCGTGCGGGCATATGGTGATTATAGCCTTGACATCATACTTCTTGAATAACTCGATGTTGTTGAGGGCAAGCTCCTGGAACCTACTCTCCTCACCAAGCCTCCTAGCTGGGTCTCCACAACACGTCTCCTCATCCCCCAAAATCGCCACCTTATCCAACAGCCCTGCCTCCCTTAGTATCTCGACCAAGGCCTTCACAATCTCCCTAGCCCTATTATCAAAGCTACCCATACAACCAATCCAGAGCAGGTACTCAAAGTCTGAATTCTCCTGAACTGTCTTAACGCCTAACTCCTTTAGCCAATCATGCCTACCGTAATTGGGCATACCCATTGAGTTGTTATACTGCGATATGTTGAGCAGCAGATTGGACTTCTTTTGATCAAGCTTCCCCAACTCCACAAGCTTCCTCCTCAAATCCATGATTATGTCTATATGCCTAACACCAACAGGGCAGTTGTACGTGCATGCACCGCAGGTCGTGCATGCCCATAGCTCATCCTCGCCTATCACTTTGAACGGATCTTCATCAAGACCTGAGGCACTCTTTAAGATCGCCAACTTCCTAACAAGAACCCTCGGCGATAGCGGCCTACCTGCACTAACCGCTGGACAGTACTCCTCACAAGCCCCTATCTCAACGCATGTGTCGAAGCTATGTATTTCGTAATTCTCGAACTCACCAATTTTCCCAACACCCATACTGATTTGTGATGCATCAACCTTGCCCTCAATGACATCCTTAATGTTGAAGGGCATCCTAATATTTGGAAGGCCCCTATCGAACGTTATGTAAAGATTGACTTCGGGTCTTGCATAAAATATGACTATGAGTAGGTAATCAAAAACCGTAATTATTAATTTAATGTCGACATAAAACAGTGTGGGTAATATCGTCATGGCTAAAGTAGTCGTTGTTAGGGCTATTATTGCCATTAACACGCCCTGGAGCATGGCTGATCTCCTTCTAAATTCGTGATCAACATTAAGCTCAGCATGAACTCTGAAGGATCTAGCAAGAACTTGAGCTCTCCATACGAACGCACCAATAAGGCCTACTATAAATGGTAATGCAACACCAAACATTACGTAATGGGCTAGTTCGTACCGATAAATCCAGGGATACAGCAATGTGTATAGCATCGATAGTGATACGCCACCTAATATGGCCATGTGCATAACCTCAACAATGCTCTTTTTGACGTTCTTAATCTCGTGCGTCAGAAACGCGAGAAGTCTATTAGCCGTTATGGGGACCTTGTTAACAGAAGCCTCTCTAAATAACCTGATTATTAACGAAAGTATTAACCCAACGTTGATTGCATATAAAACATATAATAAATACGAGAGTATTTCTTGATCAATCACACTTAAGCACCTCCATTATAAGGATTATTTTTTAAGAACCTCCTTTAACCTCTTGGTTAAGGCTGGGACGAATTTGTAAAGGTCCTCAACCACACCGTAATCGCAGTTCTTGAAGAATGGTGCGTTTGGGTCGTTGTTTATTACCACGACCGTTTTCGACTCCATCATTCCCGCCAGGTGTTGTGGTTGTCCACTTATTCCAATAGCCAAGTACAGTTTCGGTCTCACCTTATGCCCGCTCAATCCAACCCAATGATCCTCACCGAGCCACTTAAGATCGGCAGCTATGGGCCTCGAGCAACCAATCTCTGCACCCAAAACCTCAGCCAACTCAAAGGCAAGCTTCAAATCATCCTGCTTCTTAAAGCCCCTACCAACGGAGACAATCAACTCAGCATCCTCAATCCTAACCCCACCCTTAGGCTTCTCCTCTGTTGAGACCACCTTAATTACACCAACTGACTTGGGTTGTAGTGTCTCAGTTGTTGTGCCCGTTGGGTTCTCACTGGGTTTAAACCTGGTTGGTGGTGACATTAGGAACGCTTTGTCGGTAACCTTAATGGTTACCTGAGCCCTATTTCCAATCCCATTAAATACCACAGTGAAGGCGTTACCAACCTGCTTAATATCGACAACATCAACAAGGAGGGGGGCGGACATCTTTTGAGCTGCCATTGGTATTGCTGTCTTGAAGTACTTACTCACGGGTGCGAGTACGAGGGAGTATGTCTCCTTATTTATTAGATCCACCAGAGTCTCCGCAAATGAGGTTTCATCAACCGGAGCCGCTAGTTGGTAAACCTTAGATACGCCGTATTTACCCAATTGTGCCGCATCCCCTGACCCAATTAGCAGGTAATGAATTTCAGGCTTCTCCAACCTCTGGGCTAGACCGATTAATCCTGTGTCGTTTATGGAGCCTATTACGAGTGCCTTCATCTCCATCACCTCGGTGTTATCAACCCCTCCTGGATTAATGCTTGTATTAACTTATCCACCTTCTCATCTAAGGTACCTTCCTTAATTATCACACCCTTCCTCTTAACCTGCACCGGAACTATGGATTCAACCTCGACAGTGGGTTTTAGCGATAAGCCTA
>LOCH01000101.1:3063-4801 GCA_001516765.1 Vulcanisaeta sp. MG_3
GGGGGTCGCCTCAAGGTCGATCTTTGTCTCAGTCATTCTCAACTGCCCCGTGTCTAGGGCTAGCTTTACGAGTACGACTATCTCCATACAGTCGTAATTACTCCACATGTTTTTTAGCATTACCTATTATATACTCTATATAACCCCACATATGCATAAGGAAACTCTAGAAAATCAAGGAACCATTGGATTTAACCAAAAGATTAAGTAATCCTTAAAATAATTAATTTATCCTCGAATTAGTAAATGAGCAATAACGAGTTCGTGCTTCCTCAGGAGGAATTCGAGATAATTAAGGCACTAATTAGCACACAGGCGGTGAGTGTGGATGATCTATCAGCCAAGTTGGGCATTGATGCCAATTCCCTCATGCGAAGCATCGCTGAGTTAGAAAGCATGGGTTTACTTAAGATTGACAAGAAGATCCGCAGGTATATTGAGTTGACGGATGAAGGTAAGAAATACCTCGAGCTTGGTCTTCCCGAGGTTAGGCTTGCACGCGTATTACTTAGTTGTAACTGTAAGCCTAGCATCAATGACATACCCAACATTGCTAAGGGTCTTAATATCAACATATCAATTACCGAGGTTAACTATGCAGTATCTGCATTAACAAGATTGGGCATGGTGAGGGTGGCTAGGGGTATCATTGAGATTGTTAATGGCGATAAACTCGTTGAGGTCAGTAATAGGCAAGCTATTCTTGATGCAGTAAGGAACCCCATCGCTGAGGATGAGATATCGCAGGAGCATAGGTCAATTATTCAAGAGTTCATGAGGAGGGGTATCGTCAAGGTCAGGGAGAGGAGCATTATAATCCTTAGTGCCACGGATAAGGCGCGGGACTTGTTCATGAGGGGCTTGATAAAATCGAGCACTGTAATTACGGCATTAACACCCGAGCTAATAAGAAGTGGTACCTGGAGGAACATGGTGATTAAGAGGTTCGATTTATCAATACCACCACCCCAGGCACCAATAATCACAAAGCACTTCTTTGCTGAGTTCTTAAGATTCGTGAAGGAGGTCTTCGTCTCACTAGGGTTTGAGGAGGCTTATGGCCCTCACGTAGAACTGGAGTTCTGGAACTTCGACGCCCTTTTCCAAGCCCAGGACCACCCCGCCAGGGAGATTCACGACACGTACTTCCTCAAATACCCAAGTTCAGGTAAAATTCTCGATAATGAACTTATGAACAGAGTTTCTCAAACGCACGAGAACGGTTGGATAACGGGCTCTAGAGGATGGGGTTACAAGTGGGACCCCAATAGGGCTGTTAGGCTTGTACTCAGGACTCAGACGACCTCAGTCTCCGTTAGGACATTGTATAAACGCGGTGATGGTGAGTATAGGGTATTTACGATAGATAGGGTTTTCAGGCCCGAGGTTTTGGACCCGAAGCACTCCATGGAGTTTCACCAGGCCGATGGTATCGTTGTTGGCGAAAACCTAAGCTTCAAGCACCTACTCGGCATCCTCGAAGCGTTAGCTAGGGATATGGGTTTAAGGAAGGTGATGTTCAAGCCAGCGTACTTCCCATTCACAAGCCCATCCGCAGAGGGCTATGCCTATCACGAGAAGCTTGGTTGGATTGAGTTTGTTGGTTCAGGGATCTTTAGGCCCGAGGTTATAATGCCCCTTGGTATCAAGAGGAGTAGGGTTTTAGCCTTTGGTATGGGTCTCGATAGGATCGCCATGGTCCTCATGAACATAGAGGACATTAGGGACCTATTCTCAA
>LOCH01000102.1 GCA_001516765.1 Vulcanisaeta sp. MG_3
AACGTTAATCCTGGCGATTGGGTGTTGGTACTTGGTGGTTCAGGCAGTATTGGTACTGCATTGACAATGCTAGCCAAGGCGCTTGGTGCTAGGGTTATTGCGGTGTCCAGTAGGGGTGATGTACTGAGGAGGCTTGGTGCTGATGTGGTTGTGGGTTACGGTAGGGATGAGTTGTTGGGTGTTGTTCGTGAGAGGACTGAGTATGGTGTTGATGTGGCGATAGATGCGTTGGGTTGGACGTTGCCCATGGCCATGGATGCCGTGAGGCCCGGAGGCGCTGTGGTGACCTTCGGCGTCCTGGGCTCCGATCCTACGTTTACAATAGATGTCAGGCGCTTTTACCTAAGGCATACTAGGCTTATTGGTATTCACAATTCGGCGAAGTCATACCTAGTGGAGTTGCTGAACTTCATGAGCACTAAGGGGCTGAAACCATACATAAGCGGTATCTACAGCATTAGAGATGCACCAAAACTCCACTCAATGATGGAGAGTAGGGGTGTTGTTGGTAAGGTGGTGATGATCCATGACTGGGAGGATTGAGGCAATCATATACATAGCGCTACCGCTCGTGCTCTGGCCGCTATCCTTCGACGTATTTAGTAGGTATTTCGTGTATGGCATGGCCATATCCACACTGCTTATTGGTTCCTTAACCCTAGTCTGGTTTAGGGATAGGCTACATTGGTTTAGGTTGGGTGCCATAATCGTTATTCTCACGGGAATCCTATTCGCGTTCATAATGTACATTGTCTTCATTGGCGGTTACGCCATACTAACATACCTAGGGTTATCCAAGTACGTAGTCATGGTCTACGCAATGATTAGGCGTTCAATAAGTAAGTACGCCCTAGCCGTAGCCCTTGCCATCATTGGGATCATGGAGGAACTGTACTGGAGAGGTGGTCTCCAGGAGTTGATGAGGAGTGTTGGTGGTATTGCTAGGCGTGAACCATGGCTACTCTCCATGACCTACTACACCCTAATCCACATATCAACACTAAACCCAGCCCTCGTGGCTGGAGCCTTTGCGGTAGGCCTTATTGATGGGTTATTAGCTGATAAGGTTGGTTTAACAGCATCAACAATAACGCACATACTATGGCTTGAACTAATGATGGTCATACTACCGTTGTAATGCACGGAATTAATTTAACTGAATAAATCAATAAATACTTAAATAACAAAGAAAATAATAAACCATTAATGAATAAATTAGAATTCACCGAATTCCTAGGCCTAATAAGAGCCTGGAGCCTATTCATGACACCAGCTGCATCACTAATCGGTATCGGCTATGCCAACTACCTAGGCCTCATCCATAATTACCTAGAGATACTTTACTTCGTGCTCGCAGTCCTAGGCGCCCTACTTCTCCACATGAGTGTTAACGTACTAAATGATTACTACGATGTAACCCAGGGTGTGGATTCCACGGAATCCCCAACGGCCAGGTATAGACCACACCCAATACTGACAGGTAAGGTTAGCCTACCCATGGCAAGGGCGCTTGGGTTCTCGTTCATGGGGCTTGGCGTGGTAATAGGCATATACCTCGCGCTTATCGAGGGCCTCTGGATCCTGATCTTCGGGCTATTGGGTGTATTTTTGCTATATGCATATACGGGTCCACCATTCACACTAAAGTATAGAGGTCTTGGTGAGATTTCTGTGGCATTAACATGGGGACCGCTCCTCATTGGCGGCTTCTTTGTGGCAGCTAGCATGGGTATTCTAAAGCCAGCGATTTTGCTAGTATCCATACCACCAATGCTCATAATGTTCGCAATAATCTACGCAAACAACTATAGGGACAGGAATTTCGATAGCAGGGCTGGTGTAAAATCCCTTGCAGTGTTAACGGGTAGGTATGGCTATGGAATATACGTAGCATCCCTAATAACCGCATTCATAATAACAGTAATACTTACAGCGGCTAAAATAACACCATTTACATCATTAATAGCCATAGCCACGGCATCCATGGTACCAGGGCTAATTAAGGACTTCCGTGCAAATAAATACGATATTGACGCCAGGACAGGGAGGCTATACACAATATTCTGCATACTATACGGCGTAGGCATGATAATTAACTCACTAATTTAACGGCAAAGAAGGAAAGTTAAATATGACATAATGATTATTATAATAGGGCCCGTAGCTCAGCCAGGTAGAGCGGCGGCCTCCGGAGCCGTAGGTCGTGGGTTCAAATCCCACCGGGCCCGCCAAGATTTGCTTGGGTTAAAATGCAGTTCCATGGGTCGATCATGAGGAGCACGTTCTAAGGCGCACAACGGTCGCCCTCAAGTTATTCCTAAAGACCATGTTGAAACCACTGGTAGGGGTGAAATTTCGTGACCAAACCTTTTTAAGCTCCTTCAGTGTTTTTGAGACGCCGATAATACCGTTCCCATGGGATACTGTGGTTGCTGCCCTTGTGGCGCTCGGGCTTTATCTGTATGGTTCATATAGTGGGATACTTACTGAGGACTTGGTTGTCGCATTAAGGGAGATGGCGGTGTTTAATATACCATAAAAATAGTAATTAAAGCATTTATTAAAATACGATCATATATGTCAGAATTTTGACATAAAAGTAAATAAATTAAGCACTTATTAATCCAGTCCGTGTTGGGCAAATACCCTACGTTTCCACCGACAGATCCTGGGTTTGAGGATCCACCAAGGCTTAGTAACTACGATGCTATAGTAATTGGTGGAGGTGGCGGTGGTTACCACGGTGCCTTTGAGCTTAGTAAGGGTGGTTATAAGGTTCTGCTTGTTGATGACAAGGGTAATCTTGGCGGTAACTGCCTATACGAGGGTTGTATACCCTCTAAATCCGTATCAATTGCTATCTACCTGATGGAGAAGCTTAGAAACATACTGAATAGTGTTGGTAATACGGATATAAACAAGGTCAAGATCCTCTGGGAAAACGTGATTGATCATAAGGATAACGTGCAGTACATACGATATCTGCAGCATATAAGGGAGATTAAGGAGCATGAGAATGTGGATTTCGTGAAAGGCGTAGCGAGGGTTGTTGATAATCATAGGGTCGTTGTTGAGGCTATCGATGGATCATGGAGGAGGGAGGTGGAGGGTAAGTACCTGCTCGTCGCCACGGGATCAACGGCGATAAGAATACCAGTACCTGGTGCCGAATTAGCCATAGGTAGTGAGGAGCTTTTTGGTTATAAAACGAAATATAGAAAGGTACCGGATAACGTTGTTGTGATTGGCGGCGGCTACATAGGTGTTGAGGTCGCCTCAGCCCTATCCAGCCTGGATGTTAAGGTTACCATAGTTGAGATGCTACCAAGAATATTGAGTGGTTGGGA
>LOCH01000103.1:0-3587 GCA_001516765.1 Vulcanisaeta sp. MG_3
GAATATTATGGCTCCGAGCACGGAGGCCACTGTCGGTATTAAGCCATGCTTAAGCCACTCTTTCCTAAGCATACCCTGCCTATATGAGTAAATTGTTAGGGCCGAGTTAGCCACAATATGAACAGCTATAATACCGAGCCCAGCGAAGGTAAGTAACCAAATAGCCCCATTTGTTGGGCCCATTATTAGGCCGGTCACGATGTTTATAATCAATATCAATGTTGCGAAAAAGAGGATGGCCTACTCGGCGTCCTAAATCTCCTGTGAACCTTATCAAGACCGAGTTTCCTAAACCAAAGCCCGTCACGGGCACTACTAAACCAAATCCTAGTCACGGCATTATACTTAGCCACCATGTATGAGAAATAACTATTTATCGTAAAAAGCAACAAGCAAGGCCCAACCAGCCAAACCAAGGTACCTCATGTAAACAATAAGCCCTGGATCAGGCGACGTTGCGTAAGTGCTCATCTGATTAACACCCCAACCCACAGTCAATGCATAGGCTGGTATTATCAGGGCAAGACCTGAGAGAATCCAGGCAGTAATCAAAGCCCACCTAATTATTCTCCTTGGATCCCTAACCTCCTCAGAAATTGTGGTTGCCGTACCTAATCCAGTGAAATCAAGCACTGAGTATATAGTACCGAAAAATACAGGCGCCCAGGTCCATTTGAGAGGTGCGGGTGTCCAAACGACCCAGGTATTCTTAGAACCGAGCATCGCGATTATTATTAGGGCGCTGATAAATAGAAAGAGGGCTTCAGCGAAGCCTGTATACATGACATAACTTAGTGAGGGCTTTATGCCTAGGTACGACAGTACGGCTCCATAGGCCCAGATTATTAGCGCAAAGGCTATCCATATGTATGGTATATGCGTCACGGCAGGGCTTATTAGGTATAGGAAGCCAGCCAAACCAAGTATTCCAAATGCTGGTCCCGTTAGATTCTCAAGCATCCAGTACCAGAGGGCCATAACACCAAGAGGCCCACTACTCCTTGCTGAGTATGCGTAATAACTGCCAGCGTTAACTATGTATTTTGAGAATTCATAAGGTACAACAAGCCAAAGACCGTATATCAACCAAGCAAGTAATATAGCCAATGGCGTTGCACCCAATGCAAACGCTGCGGTGCCTAACAATAGTATCGCCACATCACCGGCAGGTGCCACGAAAGAGAAGGATTGAAACACAGCATGCCAAAAAGCCACAGCACCCCTCCTAAGCTGAGTCCTCCTAACCTCCGTACTCATACCGAATTAATATAACATAATCTATATATTAAAGAATTATTCTATAATATATTTAACTATGTTGCTAAACATAATAATAATTCATAGATTATTAATTTTATTAATATTAGTCCTGGTGTAATTTATACATGTTTAGCTTATTATTTTTGTGTATCTCAATAACCTTTCAGCCTTACATGCACTTAATCCTCTATCACCCAATATCGTATACCAATTTCTCATTTGATGCGCAATTTGCAACGCCTTAATTAGCTCCTCCTTACTTAAGCCAAGCTCATCCGCCGTAGTTGGCGCACCAACAGTCTCCAGCGCCTCCCTCACCATTCTCCAATCCCTATTTTGTAGATAAGCACTTATTATTGTTCCAAGGCCCACCTGCGTCCCATGCATCCCCTTACCAGCCACATGCTCTATGGCAAACGCTATTAAATGCTCACTACCTGCAGCGACCCTTGTGGTGTTAGCCAATTCCATTAGGTAACCATCCATAACCTCTGCGTAGAAGAGGGTCTCAATCCCAATGTAGTTCTGGGCCGCAACATCCTTAACCCTCCTCAGGAGTAGGTTAAGTATTGATTCTGCCAGTTGGGCTGCAAAGTCTAGGTATGGCTCATCGCCCAGCCAATACGCCAATCTCCAGTCAAAGAGTGCGGTGTACTTGGCGACCATGTCACCAAAACCAGCTGCAACAAACTTATGTGGTTCCTTCATTAGGACATCGTAATCACCAATCACTAGGTTTGGGGACTTGGTCCTTACTGCGTGTGATTTACCTTCCTTCCACAACACACTGAAGGGTGAGGCTATCGCATCGCTAGACAATGTCGTTGGTATGAATATAGTAAATAAATCCAATTTAAAACCCACGTACTTAACAATATCTATTATTGAACCACCACCAACACCAACAATGCCCTCTGCACCAGACTCCTTAACACGCCTAAGCGCATCCTCTGCATTATCGAACGTGGCGCCGCCCTCAATCACGTGAGTCACCACGTTATAACCTTCCTTAGTTAATCTACCAGCTACCGCGTCGCCAGATAACTTACGGGTTGTTGGTCCCATTATTAGAAATAATTTATTGGGCGCATTTGACTGCCTAAATACCTCCCCAATCTCATTAAGCGCACCTAATCCAACACTCATGTTTGTTGCTAATTTTATTAACCTCATAAACGACCTCTTGATAACTCCCTAACCACTTCCTCGAATATTCGTATCCCCTCTTCCAGATGCCTTTTAGTTAATACTAATGGCGCCATAAACCTAAGAACATTGCCGTAGTGCCCACAGGTGTGCATTAAGACCCCCCTCTCGAACAACATCTTCCTAGACTCACTAGCTAATTCTGCGCCTGGTTCCTTACTTGATTTATCCTTAACGAACTCAACGCCTATCATGAAGCCCAAGCCCCTAACGTCACCAATGATTGGGTATCTCTCGGCAATATCCTCAAAGGACCTCCTAGCATAATCACCAAGCTGCAAAGTCCTATCGAGTAGGTTCCTTGACCTTATGTACTCAATGACTGCGGAACCTGCGGCGAGCGCCAGTGGGTTTGCCCTGTAGGTGCCTAGGTGGAACATCTCGGGTAGTTTCTCGTCGTACTCAGCCCTATAGGCAACAACGGACATGGGTATACCACCACCAATAGCCTTCGATATGCACATTATATCCGGTGTAACGCCTGAGTGCTCCACCGCCCACCACCTACCAGTCCTACCCACGCCAGTCTGAACCTCATCAGCGATAAGCAGTATGCCATGCTTATCCGCGATCTCCCTAAGACCCCTAAGAAAGTTCTTAGGCGGTACTATGTAACCACCCTCACCCTGCACCGGCTCCACGACTATTGCACCAACCTCACCAACACCACTATACGGGTCACTCAGTAGGTGATCAATGTAGTTCAGGACCGCATTACCACAATCCTCGGCATCCTTAGCTGGTAACGGACACCTATATGGGTATGGGTATGGAACCCTAACCACGTTAACCATGGGCACACCAGCGTAGACCTGTAGCTCCGTCTTAGCCGTTGCCATGACAATGCCCTGGTGAACACCGTGGTAAGCACCCTCAAAGGCCATGATGACCGGCTTCTTGGTAACCCACCTAGCCAATGCAATGGCCGCCTCACAGGCATCAGCCCCCGTTACACTTGTGAGAACCTTAGCCCTACCCCTAAGCCCATCAGGTAATATCGAATGTAGATTCTTTAAGAACCTAATCCTGGCCTCACTGGGTATCTCGCTCATCCAATGCCAATACCTATCCAATTGCTCCTTAATTGCCTGAACCACGTACGGGTTGTTATGCCCAACATT
>LOCH01000103.1:3607-16320 GCA_001516765.1 Vulcanisaeta sp. MG_3
GTACAGCTAGCGATACCCTATTAAAATATGGTCTCGTGGCAGGTGGAATCCAAGCTGTAAGTGAAAAAGATGGAAGATAAAATTGCATTTGTGATAAATAATCAAGATTTTTGCATTATAAGTCAAAAATATGTCAAAATAAATCTAAGTAAAGGTAGGACTAAAAATAATAACTATGTAAGCAGAAACTTCGCCCTGATAATCATAAATCACGCATTTTTCATTTCTAAAATATCTATTTCTTATTGTGTATCTGAAGCATAAATGCTGCCAAAATTAGTGTAATTGCGATGGCATAAACGACCAATGAGTATGCATGATAAGGGTTGGGTATGGTAATGGTGATCACACAGCGTTGAATATGCGGCTTTACCGTGTTGATACGACTTGCTATTATTGTTATGTATTGATTACTAAATACCTTCGTTATTAATATAAGGGCTGCTGTTAAGGTGATGATAATTATACGCCATACAGTACTGTTCCTATAAATAATCAGAAACACAAGGAGTATTAATAGTGATGGGTAAGATAATAACCGGTATGTAAACCGATATAGGTATGCTCGTAATACCTGAAAATAAATTTAACATATTATCGTGATACGCACCACTAACGCAAACCATATATCTCAATATTGGTACTACACGATAAAAAATCCCAAGCACATGCCTATTTCTCGGACTTCTTTTTAAGCGCTTTCAATAACTATAAAAATGTGTCCTTAATCAGTCTTATATTATTAATTTTAACTAATATACTCATTTATACATGATATAGCAATATATAATAAAGAATATCAACCCCTGGTGCGGGGGGTGGGATTTGAACCCACGCAGGCCTTCGCCAACGGGACCTAAACCCGTCCCCTTTGACCTGGCTCGGGCACCCCCGCAGGTCTTGTTGTACATCGCAGACTTTTAACTTTTTTGTCCTGGTTTCCATGAATCTCTAAGTATTCATTTGTTTAATTTCGTATGTCTTTATTCGTATGTAATTTGTCCAGCATATATGCAAAAAGTGCATCTTTACAAAGGTATTAAATCTCAAACCTACGAACTTCTTAATTGATGAGAAAGGTTGTAGATATTAATGATGCCTTGGGTTTCATCAAGGATGGATCTGTCATTGCGGTGTCTGGTTTTAACATGGCTACGACGCCTGAGTATTTACTCTTAAAGCTTTATGAAATGTATAGAAATACTGGTCATCCGAGGGACTTATTCATTGTTGCTGATTCCTTACCTGCGGCTAGGAATCGCGCCCTTGATCTTGTGGCTAAGTTGATGATTGAGGATAATGATTTCGGTTTCATTAGGGGCTTTATGCTAACATTTCTTGGTGTTGCACCAAACCTGCAAAGGCTAGTTATTGAGAATAGGGTTGAGGCGTATGCATTCCCAATAGGTGTTGCCACTAGATGGTTTAGGAATACAGCATCTAGAACGCCCACAATTACGAAGGTGGGGCTTGGCACATTCCTGGATCCTAGGCAGGATGGCGTTTACCTTAATGACCTAGCCAGGGAGAGAAAGACGTGTAGTGTGGATGTGGTTAGTATTAATGGTGATGAGTACCTAGTTGTACAACTGCCCAAAACCCAATGTGGGTCTTATACGTGGTAGTGCGGCTGATGAGTATGGTAATTTATCAATGAGTGAGGAGGCAATATATGGCTCGGTTTTAGCAATAGTACAGGCTGTTAAGGCTCAACCAAATCCAGGTCGGGTCTTTGCCCAGGTACTATACGTGAGTAGGTTTATCAGCCCTAGGGATGTGCATGTGCCGGGTCCGTTAATTGACTACGTAGTATTATCACCGCCAGAACACCATACACAATCAGCCAGTATTAGGTATGATCCAAGTGTATGTGGTCGTGTTTTGCTAAGCAATGTGTGCCTGCCTAGTAATGATAAATTGAATTTTGAGTATGTAATTGCTAGGAGGGTTGTGCTTGAATTCATTAGTCTCATTGAAAAATTGGGCAGACCAATCGCAGTGAACCTAGGTATTGGCATACCTGCCTTAGCAGCCAGGGTAATAATGAGTGAGAAGCTAGAGGACTACATAGTCATGACAATAGAGTCGGGCCCGTGGGGAGGTGTGGCACTTAGTGATGATGACTTTGGAGTTGCAATATCCCCAAAGGCAATAATACCAATGCCTGATCAATTCATAATATATGAGGGTGGCGCGATTGATGCAGCATCCCTAGGCTTCATGCAGGTTGGTCCTAGGGGCGATGTTAACCCCAGCTTCCTACCGGAGAGGGTTACAGGCCCTGGCGGCTTTCCGGTAATAGCCCATGGCTCGCCAAGATTGTATTTTGCGGGTGCATTCACTGCGGGTAAGAGGGATATCATAATAAGCAATGATAGGCTTATGATACTAGTTGATGGACCAATAATAAAGTTTGTGAATAAGCCGTACAAGATTGGCTTTAATGCCGAGCTTGGGCTTAAGATGGGTAAGGAGGTCATGTACATAACGGAGAGGGCAGTCTTTAGGTTAACAAATGAGGGTCTCGTACTTGAGGAATATGCGCCAGGTGTTGATATTGAGAAGGACATACTGAGTAAAATGGAGTTTAAGCCGAGAATATCGAGGAATTTACATCCAATGGATGAATCAATATTTAGGGAGGGTGAGGTAGGATTTAGGAAGCTCGTTGAGTATGCAATTAGGCACTAATGTCCACATAACCCATGATCCTAGGTCTCCTAGGCTTTGCATTTACATTAATCACTAAAGCCCTACCATTAACCAATGGTAATTCCTTACTAAGCCTTACCTCACCATTCTCAAGTCTCCCCATAACCTTTATACCGTTGAAAATCACATGAACCTCTCTCGCATCATCACTCCACCTAAACTTGGTAAAATTATTTATTGAGCCCACAAACTTAGTGCCAGGCTTAACAAGTGCCTGCATGTCCTCCACATCCTCAAGCCTAACGTTCCTAAGGGCTAACCCAACACGCGTACCGGGCATTACCTCCTCCTGGTCATCATCAAGTACCTGTATGCTCCTTACCTCAACCTCCCTATTCATTGGATACGCAATGAATTTGTCGTGAACAGCTACCCTAGTTAATGCATAACCCAGTGCCACAACACCAACACCCCTAACATTGAAGACCCTATCGACAAAAATCAAGCCCCTATCCACCACGTCAACATCAAACTCCTTAAATTCAGTAGAAACGAACCTGGATATACCAAGTTCCTTAAAGAACTTCATAAACATCTCAACATCGCTCGTAAGCACAACGCCAGGTACGTTAGCAGCCTCGGCAAGTAATGCCAACTCGCCCTCAATCCAGGTGAACCTCGACATGCTCAGGTAGAAGGAGCTGGATATTGAGAGAGATCTCGCCACCTCGAGGATACTATCGATACCCGGTATTAATATGCTTCGAACCATATTACCAATCTTTCTGTAATAAACCCTTTCCTCAGTCCTATCCCTCTTACCGAGCATTGATGCTATGTTGATGGCGTCCTTCTCCTCTGACGATAGTACAGTAATTATACTTCCTTTAAGCACGGAGCATAGGGTGAGAATGGTTTGTTTTTAAAACTATCGTAGTATGTAGGTAAAACTATCATGGCGGTAATATTGCTAGTACGTCACTGGCTATTTCGGCTAGCCCAAGCTCTTCAACGGTCTTTCTCCTTGGATAACCAGTGGCTGGATCCCAGCCCAGGGTTTCCCAATACTGAGCCCTCATTCTCTCCACATCCTCCTCAGTCAACTTAACATTGGCTAATGGACCCTCCGGGAACGGTTCAAGGACACGCTTTGGTAGTCTGAAATCACGGGCTGAGTTTACGCCCTCTCTTACGTTGAATAGCTGCCTAAGTGTGTGTATCCTATGCCCAACCTTTAGAAGCTCCTGTGGTGTGTACTTAATACCCGTAACAGCGTATATCAAGTCGATGTAGGGTAAGGTTCTGTAGATTACCTGGGAGGCAAATTGGCAGAAACCAAGTGAGTTCTCGACCTGTGTTGACATAGCAATTATGGCAGCTTTACGTCCCTTATCAGTATAATCATACTTAGGTGATGCGCCAAGATCCACGCCTATATCGAATGGCGCCCAGAGTCTCTTACCACCCTCACCCCACCAGTGAACACCGCCAGCCGTATGCCTGCCTGGGGTTGGGTCGCCAGTATATGTTATGGCTAGCCCTGGCAAAAACTGTGGATGGTGCGCTGGTAATTCCTGACCACCAACGTGCATTGCGTATTGCTCGGCGCCCCTGCCTATCAACTCCGCAGCCCTCTTTACCCCCTGCCCAAGAATCTTCCCAATACCCTCAGCCTTACCTATCAACTCAACGAGCTTAACAACAGCGTCAGGGTCACCCCACTTAAGTGGGAAGCCAACATCCTTCTCCGTGAGTATGCCCTTCTCGTAAAGCTCGAAGGCAAAGCCCACGACATTGGCTGTTGATATTGTGTCTAGACCATACATGTTACATAACTCGCCAGCATAGACCACGGAGTCCTGGTCAGCATTGAGGAGGGCTGGTCCAAATAGTGATGCTGTTTCGTACTCAAGCCTGTGCCCATTCTCCACAAGACCATACCTTGTCTGCCTCCTAATCCAGGCGCCACAGGCCACGGGACAGCTTGCACACCCATATGGTTTAACATTGTCCTTGATTACGGTGTTTGTGCCGAATAGCTCAAGGTTCTTAGTCCCATAATCCCTGACGCCAATACCCGCCCAGTTCTTTATTGGTGTGTCTCCGGATAATACGCTGGTGTCCAGTGTCGATATTGTGCCGTACTTATGCCAAATCTCGTAAGCCTTAGCTCTAGTCGTCCTTAATGCATCAAGCATCTCCTTTATCTTCTGCCTAAGTAAATCACGATCATGAATTTCGGGCTTCTTATCCCCAACAGCCACTATCGCCTTCAACTTCTTACTACCCATGACCGCGCCCAATCCGGACCTACCGTATGCCCTACCGCGCTCATTAATTATAGCTGCAATCAACTGAAGTCTCTCGCCCGCAGGACCGATACTAACTACCTGGGCGCCCTTATACCTACTCCTAAGTTCATCCTCAGTCTCGCCGGTGGTTTTACCCCACAGATCCGTAGCAGGTTCTATGTGTATATCGCCATTATTGATTAAGATATAGACGGGCTTATCTGCAACACCAGTTACGAATATTGCATCAAGACCAGCCTCAAGTAGTTTAGGACCAAACCTACCACCTGCATTGGAGTCGCCCCAACCACCAGTTAATGGTGACTTACCAACAGCCATGGATCGACCGGTCATGGGGATATTGGAGGCATTAAGGAGACCGGAGATTATACCAAGGATATTGCCTGGACCAAGAGGATCAACCCGAGGCTTCATATGCGTGTAGAGAAACCATACACCTAGGCCGTAACCACCAAGGAAGTCCCTATACACCTCATCAGGAATTTGTATCTTCTTAACATCACCACTTGATAAATCGACAAAACCCACAACACCATTAACACCCTTTATGGTCACGCACCATACCTAAACAAGTATGAATATAAGTATTACCACAAACTTATTTTATATGTACCATCAACTTACACGTTTATTTCATGAAAAATTCTTGGTGGGGCCGCCGGGATTTGAACCCGGGATCACTCGGGATCCCGTGGCTTTGAGTCTCCCTGAACCCACATGGCCGACCAGCCCGAGCCGAGCATCCTAGCCAGGCTAGACTACGGCCCCTAACTCCTGTTGTTACCTTGGGTTTTAAGGTTTTCTTCATGTCCATTAATTAACGTGGTAGTACTATGGACTTGGTCATTACTAATCCTAAGTCTGGGTTTATCTAGTTTGATTATGTGATTAGTGCTTTATACACGAGATCCATAAGCCCTATGAATGCTACATCCTTGCCGTAAGCCCTGTTTAGTTTTGGTAATACCCTATCCATCTGCAGTTTACATGCTGCGCAAGGAACCACTATGTAATCTGCATTCTTCGTAAGAGCTTTTTCGTACCAAAGCCTCGCGTATTTAATCGATAGATCCTCCATTTCCTTTGCAAGCATACCGCTGGTTCCGCCACAGCATATTGCCAATTCTGGTTTTTCATTCAGGTATGAGTAATTATTAGCGACCTTAGAAAGTATGAACCTTGGTTCACGGACTAAGTCACCACCTCTGGCGTAATGGCATGGATCCATGTACACGTACATTGCGTTGCCGTTTAATGACCTATCAATTTGAATAAAGCCTCTTTTTATGGCATCCGCTGCGAGGTAGAGTATGTGTGTGCCCTCGATGCCGTATTCCCGAAGTCTCGGTATTATGTAATTCTTAAATACTCTCCATCCATGACCGCACTCGCCGGCTATTACGAGTTTGACGCCTAATCTTCGGGCCTCATTGACTATTCTCTCAGCTATTAGTTTCATGTGCCTTTCATCGAGGAACAAGCCGTAGTTCGTTATATCGGGTGCCCCTGTGCTTATTGTGAAGTCTATGCCCAACTTATTGAGTAGCAGTACGTAGCCCTTGAACGTGTTTATAGCCACCGTGTAATCCGCGCATGCTGAGGGTAGTAATAGGGCGTAGGCTGGCTCGTCAATCTTAACCCTAACCTCAACACCCTTCTCAGCCCTTATCTCGTCAATTATATTATTAATTATTGATTTTAGCACATCAGGTGGCAAACCGAGGAAGTTACCCGTAGTCTCTAGATTATCTATTACACCGGCGACATAGCGTGGGGCTAAACCTATCTCGTATAGGATTGATCTTATTGTTCTCGAGACGTCACCAACATCGATGCCCATGGGGCAAATCCATGAACACCTCCTACACGTTAGGCACTGCCAATAATACGTGTACGCATCACTAAGAATTTCTGCACTCACCTCATTATTGATTATTGCCCTAGCCAACCTCAACCTGCCTAGTGGTGAATTGTTTATATCGCCCGTGGATATGTATGCAGGACATACAGTTAAGCATGCGCCGCATTCGATACATAGGTCTAGGGCTAACTTGAGGTTTCTATTCTCACGATACCTCCTCATGAAAGCACCTCTTAGGTAGTTAGCATCATGCGGATCACGTGAACTAACCCCAATCCTACTATGCAATTCCTCTATTAATTCCATAGAGGCATACTCATGCCTGTACCCACGTAAATCCTTCATTACACCTTACTAAATGTAAAAACAATGGCTAAAAGCACACAATATTGATGCAGAATTTGCACTCCCTCATCAACGAACCTATGCTCATTATCATCCCTGGGAATACGCCAGTAGTTATGGGGCAAAATCTTTTAAAGTCATTACATACGTTGAGTTATTTTCGTGGTAAAACTGCTGAGCTTTTACCAGGGTAGGGATAGTAAGAAGCCAAGTGGTGGTTATAGGGCCAGGCCGTATAAGGTTAAGAGAAAGGCGTTGGGCGGTGGTCCGCCTACAAACACCGCATTATCGGACACCGAGGTTAGGAGGATTATAAGGGTGTTTGGTGGCAATACTAAGGTTAAGGCTGTTGCGGTTCAATACGCCAATTTGTACATACCTAGCGAGAGGAAGGCTGTGAAGGTTAGGATAGTCAGGATCGTGGAGACACCGGCAAATAGGGAGTTGGCCAAGAGGCAGGTTATTGTTAAGGGCGCGATAATAGAGACTGAGAGGGGTAGGGCTGTTGTTACGTCAAGGCCCGGCCAGGATGGAATTGTTAATGCTGTATTGATTGAGAAATGAAACCTTAATGACCTCGATAGACCTCCCCAGTAATTTATGCATATTACTTGCTTTTTAGGTAGGGTTGAATTTCTGCCACATCAATGCCCTTTTATACCCCTGACTAGATCTTACCTATGATGGATAAGGAGGGTTATTGGATCATTTGGACCGTTTATTTTGATTTAAACAAGAGTAGGAGAGATGGTAGGAAAGTCCCTAGAAGTATCGCCATTAAATCGCCTACAATCGATGAATTGGTGAAGGCTGCCAGCAACCTAGGCCTTGAGTTTGAGGTTTATGGTGATAAACGGCATCCAGCCAATTGGTTTGATGGGCCTCATGGTTACATAGCCATTAAAAAGAGGGAGGGATTTAGGAAGAGGGGGCTTGTCAGGGCTATAGCTAAGGAGTTAGTACGAATTAGGCAGCAAGCATCAAAGAGCCCTAATTAATCATACTCATTGCAAGTTTTATGTGTATTAAATCATTTACCGCCTTGAATAGTGATACCAACAACTCACCACCTGCCGGTAGGTTTAATAACACCCTCATTAGATCCTCGGGCGTACTTACTTCTGATAGATCCTCATTGGTTATTATTGACGCATTAAATTCAATATTAATATCACCAGTGTTGCTGGGTGTTATTTTCAATTCTACATTATCCCCATAGTCCTTGACCCAGGAATCACCACTTCTCCTAAAGCCCAAGTCCCTTAGGATGTTAATCAATATTTCTGACATATGTGACATTTGAGTTTCTGCCTTATATTAATTGCTCACTCACAAATGGGCTATTACTATGGCTAATAGCGCCAATAAGATCGCAGATATGACCAGTCTCCTACCTCGATACGGACTAACACCACTAAGCCACAGGAAACCACCAATTATCCCAAAGAGTATGGCGAGCACCTCGGATGCATTGTAGATTACGTTCTTTAGGAAGTTTGTGAATGATATTAGGTTAGCCAACGCCGTGTTTATGACGTCCTCTGTGCTGTTAGTTATTGAGTTCATGAAATTATTTATTGTGCCTGTTATGTTAGTGGCTGCGTTGTTTATATCATTGGTGCCCTGTGCTGCATGCACTATGATTGGTGTGGCTAATGTTATTAATATCACAAGGAAAATCTCCAACGCCCTCCTCATGCTCATCACCATGAAATTATTCACCAGGACGATTTATTAATTACTTTCAGTGACCCCTCTCCTCCATTAATAAAAGCTTTATAAAAATGCAATAATTAAATTATTTTTCAGTATGAAAATACCAAGGGCATTAACAATAGCTGGGTTGGACTCGGGTGGTGGGGCCGGTATTACGGCAGACATAAAGACATTCCATGCACTTGGGGTTTACGGCATGGTTGCATTAACAGCCGTCACTGCCCAAAATACCCTCGGTGTTAAGGCCGTCCAGGAGATAGATCCAGCTGTTGTTGAGGCACAAATAGATGCTGTGGTTGAGGATATCGGTGTTGATGCCGCAAAAAACAGGAATGCTCAGTAGTTCACCAATAATGGAGGCTGTGGCTAGGGCAGTTAGGAGGTGGGGTTTCCCGTTGGTTGTTGATCCCGTTATGTATGCTAAGAGTGGTGATCCACTCATTAGGGCTGACGCGATGGAAACATTAAAGCGTGTAATAATACCTATTGCCAAGGTTGTCACGCCAAATGCACCCGAGGCATCACACCTGGCTGGCTTCCATGTGGAATCCCTGGATGATGCCAAGAGAGCTGCTAAGGTTATTGCCGAGGAGCTTCACCCGGAGATTGTTATTGTTAAGGGTGGTCATCTCACTGGTGATGAGAGCATAGACATTGTCTACTTCAGGGATTCTGGTGAGTATAGGGAATTGAGAGCTCCGAGGATTGAGACCAAGAATACGCATGGGACTGGATGCTCGTTCTCAGCAGCGATAGCCGCAGGACTGGCTAAGGGGCTGCATCCCTGGGAGGCTATTAGGATCGCCAAGGAATTAATAACGACAGCCATTAAGTACTCACTACCTCTAGGTCATGGGCATGGCCCCGTTAATCCAATGGCATGGCTCGGACTAAAGGCATACAGGTTCGAGGTAATTGATGAGTTGAATAAGGCCTTAGACATTGTTGGGAGAAACGCTGATTCCATAGGTAATTACATACCCGAAGTTCAGTCAAACCTAGGTTATGCGCTACCCGCCTTCTATGCCAGGGATGCCAGCGATGTTGCCGCAGTACCTGGCAGGATCGTTAAATACCTCGGTAAGGCCAAGCCCAGTGGACCACCAACATTTGGCGCTAGTTCGCATGTAGCTAGCTACATATTAACGGTAATGAAGTACGACCCAGAGGTTAGGGCTGCCATGAACATAAAGTACGATAGCGAATTGATAGAGAGAGCAAGGAAACTAGGGTTACTCGTTAGTAGCTATGATAGGAGGCAGGAACCACCCGAAATCAAGGCTAAAGAGGGAGCGTCTATTCCCTGGGGTACGGAGCAGGCAATAAAGGCTGTGGGTAGGGTTCCCGATATTATTTACCACCTTGGAGATTGGGGTAAGGAACCTGAGATTGTGATACTCGGCAAGACGCCCATGGATGTCATTAACAAATTATTGATGATCATAGGACGCGCCAAGGAAGGCAGTTGATTGTATTATTTGCACCTAGGTATTTTAAACAAGGACTACCTGGAGGTACTTATCACCATGCCTACTAATCCTATACTTACTAACCTTACCATCCCTAAGAACAACAACCTCACCACTAACGTTCCTAGCCACAGGTCTCCAACTTGGTGAGAAGTAGTACTCACTCTTCCTGTACTTGGACTTTGCAAGTGGGTACGCATTGCCATTATATAGGATCACACCAACACTCCACTCAGGGGCTTTATCAACAAGCGATGTGTAATTCTCATTGCCGGTGTCTACGTCGTTTCCCTCGTTTTCAGGTTCTTCCTCGTATCTATCTACGTCTTCCATTACATGAAACACTAACTACCTATTTATATATCTAACCACCTTCATTGATTACCCGCAAATACTCATGTAATACACATTAGTTATCGGACGGGAAGCCTTTAGGTGATTATTCACCCCTACTTACATTAATGAGGCGTGAGAGTGGAGTGATGAGCCACGGTGAAATTAATGACAACATCACTTCTTGAACCTCTTGGGTCTTAAATTCTTGCTCTTGCACCTCCGGCACTTTTCAGCGCCTGGTGGATTCCTTGCCCCACAATTCCTACATATCCAGTAGTTGAATCTGTGCTCAATGGCTATCCTAAGTTTCTCCGGGTCGCTAATTGGCATACGATTTGCGTAATCCACAAAGCCTTTTTATGCTTTTACCCTCACTAGAGCATCAATGTGTTTATATTAATTACTAGCTAGTAAACAGTCCTATGAATCCGCGCATCTGCGATTCACGATAGGTATTATCTACGAAGTTTAGTAATAGGGTTTAATATCGATGACCTTTACCTCATCTAATGGCTTGATGCCGTACTTCTCCCTAGCATCCTTAGGTACTGTGAATTGCCTACTGGCTGTGTTCCTGGTACGTAATAACTTAACCTTCTTCAATGTTATTTCCTGACCAAAATACTCAATTGTTATGTCGGCATACCAAGCATTCTCAATACCCAAAGCCTTAACCAAACTAGCCGGAATTAATACCTGGTAGTTTATGTATATTTTCGTTGTGTACGGTAGTTTGGTGATTACCATACTTCTCCTAACCCTCCTCACTCGAGTAACACCACCAGCTGCCATTTCTAAAAGCAAGACACTAATTTGCTTATTAAAGTTTCTAATGAAGGTTAGAAAAAGTAGGATACAGCAACATCGCAGGTACGAACACGCAGAATCCCTTTTAAAGGGTTTATGCACTTGCATTGGATAATGAGTATTGCAATCGACGTATTAATAATGGTCTCCCAACTAATAGCAATAATAGATCCCATGGGAGCACTACCCCTAATAATGAGCATGCCAAACATTGAGCAGACTTCGGTGTTTAGGAGAGCCCTCAGGATCATAGCTATAGCCGTACCAACCCTATTGATTTTCTTCGCCGTTGCAGGGCCATACATATTAACAGCATTTAATATAAGTATAGCCGACTTCAGGATTGCCGGCGGCATAGTCCTCCTGGTCATAGGTATTGATACACTAAGGGAGGGTGCGCCCAGAACCATGGGCTTAAGCCCTGAGGATTACGTGTTCGTACCAATAGTCACGCCAATGCTTGTAGGGCCTGGAGCTATAACGTCAGTGATGCTCTTCAGTACGTACTATGAACTACCCGAGGTAATAATTAGTATAGCCATAGCGTCACTCATAACCTACCTAGTCATTAGGTTCGGCCTCCTAATCATGAAGGTGGTTGGGGTCAACATGCTGCGCTTCATTGGTAGGTTCATGAGCCTGATAATAATGGCATGGGCTGTCTCCCTAATAATACAGGGATTGAAGGAGACAATGCTGATTTAGCACTTAAATGAAAAATAAAGGAAATATTGATTTTAATGGAAGCTATAGGGTAATAAAGCTCAACCAATTTGTATTTGCGATATTATTATGCTTTGCGGAAATCCACTGAGTGCCTGCGCCAATCCATAGGTGTTTATTTGCCCAAGACCATCCACAGGGTTCCACATGCCCTGTATTACCCAGTACAGCCCATTCTCGCCACCTAGTGTTGGGAACATGGCACCGGGTATGCCCGTGTAGAATTGCTGTGTTGGGTATGCACTACCCCAGGCGTAGAATTGTGGATACTCATAGTAATACAGTAGGTATAGGTTCGGCGCCAAATCACCTATTACATACGATTTACCAAGGTAGCTCTGGATTGTCGCCGTCATGCCTGCCGACAGTGGTGTGGCTAGGCTTGTTCCTCCTATTAAGTATGGTGGTATCACACCATTGAGTACGATTCGTACTCCGGTGAATGGGTCTGCGTCAGCCGCGATGTCCGGGACTCCCCTATGGCCCACGGTG
>LOCH01000104.1:0-4019 GCA_001516765.1 Vulcanisaeta sp. MG_3
AATCACGTTATGCCTATGCCTCAATTCATCGATCTCAGCCTTAACACTCCTCCACTTACTATCCAACTCTATGAACCTATCAACAACACTAACATCCATCCTCCTCTTCCTGAGCGAGTCCCTAACAATGTCGGGGTTTCTCCTCAATGCATCTAATAGGCTCCAACTCATTATCTATGACCGGGACTATACATTATAAAAACTTTATTATGATGAAATTTAATCACTTATATATCTCGGCGAGCTTAAGGATTAGATCCCACTGCCTATCAATCTTCTCCTCCATTAACTTAATATCCTCAGGCTTAAGGTGAGCAAACCTGCCCTGAATCTTTAGATACTCCTCCAAGGGCTTCCTCCTAGCCCTATCCTTAAATGGTATGCTGGGTGGACTTATGGTTAGCTTGCCCTGGTTATACTCCCACAGTATCCAGGCGCCAGTCTCAACAGCCAGCCTGGCAGCCCTTATTGTATAGGCGTCATCCATCTTCCAACCCGGTGGGCAGGGCGCATGTAAGTGTATGAATCTAAAGCCCTTAACTTGCATGGCCCTTCTGACCTTGTCTATGAAGTCCATTGGGTAGGCTATGCTTGCCGTGGCTACGTAAGGTACCTTGTGCATTAGCATTATCAACGCAACATCCTTCTTATCCTCAGTCTTCCCCCTTGGCGATGTCGTTGTCCAAGCCATCCAGGGCGTAGTACCACTAGCCTGTATGCCCGTATTCATGTAGGCCTCATTATCAGCCATTATGTATAGTATATCCTCATTCCTATAAGCCGCACCACTCAGTGTGGCGAAGCCTATATCCGCCGTTGCACCATCACCAGCCCAAACAACGACTGGGCCCTCATTACCCCTCTGCCTAACGGCCCTAACAATACCGGAAGCCACCGCTGGGCTTGATGCAAAGGGCACGTGGAGCACAGGCACTGTGTATGCGGTGTATGGAGCCGTACCAGGTATTATGCTTGAACACCCAGCTGGTATCACCATCACGAATTTTCCATCCAGCGCCATCGCTAATTGCCTCATGCCAACCTGAAGTGGGCATCCTGGGCATGCTGCCGTTCCAGGCATTATGAATTTCCTCGTTCCATACTTATGGAGTTCTGTCATCGTGACCATGCCCATCACCCCTCAACCTTCGGAATGTACCAATACTTCCTAATTTTAATGGGACCCTCACGTTCGGTTTTATCTATGAATTCCTTAATTATGCCTCTGAATTCATCTGGGGATACATCGAATCCACCAAGACCGGCTAGGACTCCCTCAAATGACACGTTACTTGGTATGAAGCCGCTTATTTCACTTGCCAATACACCACCTAAGCCCGCTGAGTAGTCCCTATCAAATACTATAACTCCCTTTGCACCGTTTATCCATGCGGTGATGTCCTCCTCAGGGAACGGCCTTAGGTACCTGATCCTCAATAGACCTACTGGGTAACCCTCATCCCTAAGCCTCTCTATGGCGCCCATTATGTCGCCACTCCAGGCACCCATCGATACAGCAATATACCTGGCATCACTACACCTATAGCACTCCGTTAATGGCCCATAGTTCCTACCCGTTAATTTACCATACTCATCATAGACCTCAGCAATGACCTTCTTGGCATTCTCCATGGATTCATCCATATACTTCTTAAGTAATGCATGATAAACATCGTTCTTTGGTAGGTTACCCATTGTTATGGGTTCACCACCTGGCTCTATGGTGTATGGAATCCTCGGATTTCTAGGCGGTAGCCAGGAATCCACATCCTCCTGTGATGGTATATCCAGAGGCTCCGCTGTGTGACTTAGTATGAAACCATCAAGGCCGATAGCCACGGGTAATAGCACTTTTTCGTCCTCACTTATCTTGAATGCTGTTAGTGTCATATCGAATGCCTCCTGCACATTCTGCGCCATACCAATGATCCAACCACTATCCCTAATTGCGAGTAGGTCCGTGTGCTCATCATGTATGTTCCATGGCGGACCCAAAACTCTCGTCACCACAGCCATCACAAGGGGAACCCTGGATGCAGCTGCCCACCAGAGCATCTCATACATGTAGAATAGGCCATGGCTTGAGGTTGCCGTGAACACCCTAGCACCACCAGCCGCTGCTCCATAAACCGTAGCTAATGCCGCGAACTCACTCTCAACCCTTATATAATCAGCCTTAAGCTCACCCCTTTCTATCATCTCGCTTATCCTCTCAACAATGAGCGTTTGTGGTGTTATTGGGTATGCGGAAATAACGTTGACCCCTAGCCAACTTAACTGCCTCTGCAACAGCGTGGTCGCCAACCAGGACCTTCTTAACCTGCTTTGCCAGCGATATCTGCCCTGTCATTTCACACCACCCCCTCCTTAACCATATCTATTGCCTTTACGGGGCATACGTCTGCGCATATTCCGCATCCCTTACAATAATCGTAATTAATCCTGACATTCTTATCCTCAAGCCAATCAATAACATTCTCTGGGCAGTACAGCCAGCATAAACCGCACTTCGTACACTTGGAGTAATTGACCACAGGCCTGTACACGCGCCAAGTACCAGTTCTACCACCAGCACCCGCCGCAGGTGTTGATAGTAGGAGACCCTTCAGCTTCTCGGCAACGCTCATGTCACTCACCCCTAACTAACTCATAACCCATCTTAACAGCCTCTGCATTTAATTTAACAAGGTTCTCCCTACCGACGAACTCAGGCAATGACTTAATTATTGAATCAAGACTAACAACACCAGTAACCTTAGCCACGGCACCAAGTAATGGCGTGCTCACTATATGCCAACCGGCAATGATGAGACCAAGCTTCTCGCTAATTGATGTAGCATCAACATAGTAAGTCCTATACCCAGTCCTAATTGGTGCGGACGAATTAACAATAATTATCGAATCCCTACTCTTCATGAGATCATCGATATTCACAAGATCGAGGATGTTAGATACGAGAACCACCAACACATCAGCCCTCCTAATATTACTATGAAGATTAACAGGCCCATCAGCAATCCTCGCATAGGACTTAACCACAGCACCCCTACGCTCAGCACCAAACTCGGGGATAGCCTGGCCCCACTTACCATCCTTAAGAGCAGCGGACACTAGGATCCTAGCCGCAGTAACGCCGCCCTGACCACCCCTGCCAAGTATTATGAATTCTGTTACCTTAGCCATACCAATCATGAACCGTAGACACTAGGGTATTTATAAATGCTTCTGGTAGGTTATTTATTTCTAAATGATGAAAATAGTTAAATATAAACCAATGATTTAACTGGATCATCTTAATAAACAACCCGCGAATAACGTAAACCGAAACTATCGATATAATCGCTATATAATCAATTGATTATTAAAAGCTTTCTCAGGAAATTACCACTAATCTTAAGGAATTATTTTTGCTCTAAGTAAAATGATCACTTACGATAGCCAATCCTAAGCCTAACCCAATCCCTTGTCTGTAAGGACCTCCTTACAAAAATTGGTAGATAGTTACCTAACCTCCTAATTTCATCCTTAGCAACCGTATTCCACGCAGGGCATTCCTTATCGATATACGGCCCCTCAACGTCATCATAGACAAGCGGGTATAATCTACAGCCTATGGGCCTATTATCATATATAGTGCACCTCATGGACTTGGGGTCCAGGAACACGCAATGCCCATCCACATTTTTCAGTCGCCAAACCTCACCATCAAACACCGCGAAATCCTTAAGCTGGAAGCCCAGGGCTATTATCCTCTCGATATCCTCGGGGAGAAGCTCCATCTGCGTGTTTAGACAGCATTTACCACACATTGTACAGTGCATCTTAACCTCGAAGAACTCCGGGTCGTCAAAGATGGAACCCAGCCTTACCCTAACCTTAACCATGCCCACATCAACTGACCCTCTTAACCTTGTACTCCATTGTTATAGCCTTATCTCTACGATCATCAATCCTCACGGTAGTCACTATACGCTTCACACCAGCCCTATAAAGCTCGTCATGAATCTCCTGCAATAACC
>LOCH01000104.1:4686-6113 GCA_001516765.1 Vulcanisaeta sp. MG_3
GTTGTTCATAGCGATTGGATCTGTTAATAGAAATGTTGTACCCATGGGGTTAGTTTGCGATTACTGTGGAGGACCAATCAGCATGCCTATAATATACAGGAGAGGTAAGAGGACGTATTATTTATGCTGTGAGACATGCCTTAAGGAACTGAAGAAGAAATTAAGCAAGTCAAAAGATAAATTAGGCAATTAAGATAACGGCATTGGATGTCCTCGAGTAATAGGTGCGTATTTTACCAAAGGACACATGATGGTGAGAGGTGCGTGTTAATGCCACCTGAGGATTGGCGGGTGAGTAGGAGCAAGTTCATCAACCTATGCCTAAATGGCGGTCGAGGATGCCCAGTATTGAGTAGGTACTACTCAATAGTTTCTAGGACGAGTGAGGAGAAAAAGGGTTGAAATTTTAATTCATGTTCCAGGGGAAATTGTGAATCAAATCAATCGATGAAGCATTAATGGTATGATTATTGATAACGCTATTAACGTAATTACCATACCCACGTATAGGTTATTTAAGGTACTTACCTGGTTCGACGCGGCCTGCGAGTTGCCAGGGCTTAGTTTGTACGTAATTAGTGCAAACCCGTATTGATTAATTGGTATTGGATGGTCACCAAGCTCGTTCTCGCTGACTGGCGAGTATAGTTGGGCTACCGTCGCGTTCTCAATGCCTATTATCGGTATTGTATTTAGGTGATGAGGCTTTAGAATTATTGGTTTCGCGATTGTGTAAGTACCGTTACTAACAACTAGCGTTACGTATAAGGTGTAGTTGAGCCCGTTGTATATCTCGAGGACCACAGTATCATCCTCAACTACATACCTAACGAGCCTTACCTGCTGTAGCCAACCATTTATTGTGTTTATTATGGCGTCCGTGTACGTTAAGGCCTGCTGCTTAAACCAGGCGGGGCCATAATTTGGCGGACCTGTTTGCCACGTCCAATCACTCCCCTCCGCGATGTATAGGTAGTTCCACAGCGTGTATATTGGGTTTGTGGAGTTTGGTGTTGTGTTGAAGGGTAATGGTACAACTGGCGATATCTGGGCGCCCACGGCTTTCGTGAAAGCCACCAGGTACTCCCTGGCAAGGGCTAGGGAGTACCAGATTTCTGTCTTGCCTGGGTAGCCATTATTCCAGTTGTTTAGGTTGAGCGCCCATGATGTTTCGGGCAGGTTTGTAACTACGGCAACGGGTTTGTGGGTCTCAATGGCCTCGCTCGCGGTCTGTGTTATGAACCAGGTACCCTGGTACTCAGAGAGCACCTGGTATATTGCCTGTAGGTCGGCAGGTCCTGTTGTTGGGTTGAAGATAAGTGGGTTTTCGCCGTCTAACGCGACAACTACCACGGCGCCTGGGTTGTTCATGTATATCCTGGCCAGATAATGAATCAACTCCCTGGCGGTCACCTGTGGTGATTGAC
>LOCH01000105.1:0-3933 GCA_001516765.1 Vulcanisaeta sp. MG_3
GAGGATTTGGGCAAGGCATTGATACTTGATGGGAAGACCCAAAGCACACTCTATGATGAGTTCATCTACCACGAATCCCTTGTCCATCCTGCAATGATCACGCATCCCAATCCCAAGAAGGTGTTAATACTTGGTGGTGGTGAGGGCGCTACGGCTAGGGAGGTGCTTAAACACAGGAGCGTTGAAGAGGTCGTCATGGTTGATATTGATGAAGATGTGATAAAAATATCTAAAGAATACTTACCAGAAATGAACCAAGGGGTTTTTGAAAATCCGAAATTAAAACTTGTGATTGACGATGGTAGAAAATTCGTAAGTAATACTAAGGATAAGTATGATGTAATAATCCTCGATTTAACGGACCCTCTTGAAGGCGGTCCTTCCTACTTACTATATACGGTGGAATTCTACAATATACTTAAGGATAGATTGAATGAGAATGGCATCATCGTGACACAGGCAACATCGACATTCTACGCCTTAAGGACATTTGCCACAGTATATAGAACAATAGCATCCGTATTTCCCATAGCTAGGCCATACCATGTATACGTGCCTTCATTTGACAGTACCTGGGGTTTTGTTATAGGTTCCTTCAACCTGGATCCCCTTACATTAACACCTGAAGAGATTAATGCAAGGATTAGGGATAGAATTCATGGTGAATTGAGATTTTACGAAGGCGATATTCATAAGGTGCTATTTACATTACCTAAGCACATAAGGAATACCCTTGAGGATAAATCCATAATACCAGCTACAGATAATAACCCAACATTCTTACCCGCGTAATATTACGTCCAAAATCTTTAATATGAATATTAAATATATTTATTTTGTTTTTATTAATAATTGTGAATAATGATCTTATTTTTAGTCCTTAAGATAGATATAAAATATTTTTTGAGTAATAAATAAAAAGCAGTACATTGTTGCATGTAGCACTATGGATATTCTGGATTTAATAGAAAATGTGAAGAAGGAATATGTGAATAAAACTAGAAGGTCCCAAGAATTGTATGATGAGCTTAAAAAATATACACCATATGGTGTGCATAGTAATTGGCGTATTTGGGATCCATACCCGATGTTTATGAGCAGGGCGAGGGGTTCGCGCATATGGGATGTTGATGGTAATGAATATGTGGATTTCTGCATGGCATTTGGTGCACTTGTTGTTGGGCATTCCCACCCTGTGCTTATTAGTGAGGTATCGTCATTCATAGCTAATGGCACGATATACGGCTTTGAGACGGAGTATAGCGTTAAGCTCGCGAAGGTTTTATTGGATAGATTTGGTATGGACATGGTCAGGTTTTCAAACACGGGTGGCGAGGCCACGGAGCTTGCTGTTAGGTTGGCTAGGGCATACACTGGTCGTAAATACATACTTAAGTTTGAGGGACACTATCATGGGTCACGAGATACTTTAATGGTTGGTCTTAAGCCAATACCTGCCAGGGCTGGTCATCCCAAGGAACCAAGGTCTGTACCAGCTAGCATGGGATTACCTGAGGACATCTATAAGACAGTGTTGGTTGCGCAGTGGAATGATGAGGAGAGTGTTGAGAAAGTCTTCAGCAAGTATGGTGATGAGATAGCAGGCATTATCCTGGAGCCAATAGCTATGAACATGGGCTTCATACCACCAAAGAAAGGCTTTCTAGACTTCCTTAGGAAGATATCTGATGAATATGGCTCGGTATTGATCTTTGACGAGGTAAAAACCTCTGGAAAGTTCTATGGAGGTGCTGAGGAATACTTTGGCGTTAAACCCGACATAAAGATAGTGTCAAAGGCCATTGGTGGCGGTTTTCCATTCTCAGCAGTGCTTGGGAAGAAGGATATCATGGAATTAATAGGACCTAACAAGGTTGCTCATGGAGGCACATTCAACTCTAACCCACTCTCCGTGTACGCAGCATACATAACCCTCACTAAGATATTAACGAGGGATGCGATGACTAGGGCTTCGAATCTAAGCGAAGAGATTGCCAAGGCAGGTATTGATATAATGAATGATAATAAAATACCTGCCTACATATCATACGCTGGCACGAGCGGGGGTATTTACTTAACTAGGGAGGCTGTGGAGTTACGTAACTGGAGAGATTTTGTGAAGTATGTAAACCTCGATGCAATGTATATATATCTGACGAGCATGGTTAGTAGGGGCTTGATACCCCAATGTATTGCACCTGATGAACAATGGACAGTATCGGTACAGCACACTAAGGAGGATGTTGATAGAGTAGTGGAGGGTATGAAGCACGTGGTTAGTTTACTGAAAGGTTCAGGTGTTGGTGAGGTATTTAAAATAGAGGAAGCGTTCTGAATGATTAAGTAACTCCCTTACTTAACTGCTTAGCTTTTACAGACATTGCTTGATATATTATGTTAGCTGCCAGTAGGCTTGTGACTCCTGTTGGGTCTAGTGGTGGTGATACCTCGACTAAGTCAAACCCAACAAGTTCGAAGCCCATGGTACTCAACGACTTAACTATGGTCAGCGCTTCCCTACTAGTAAAACCACCGACCTCCCTAGTTCCAGTTCCCGGTGCAAAGGCTGGGTCTATAGAGTCTATGTCAAAGGATACGTAAACTGGGCCCCTCAATAAGCCCCTTAATTCATTAATTAACCAATTAATGCCTTTGGAATCAACCTCGCTCATTGTTATAACCCTAATGGGTACTGGGGATTCTCTGGGATATTCCAGGTCAGCCTTATCATACTGAGGGCCCCTAATACCAACCTGGACAACACCACTAATTAATCCCTCCTCAATTGCCCTCCTAACCCACGTACCGTGAGTATACCTTTCACCCCAATACTCATCCCAATAGTCGAAATGGCTATCGAAGTGCAGAACAAGTGGTTTGTATCTCTTACCAATTGCCCTGAGAATGCCGAGTGTTACGCTGTGATCACCACCGGCAATGAACGGCGTGGCACCCTGATTTATTATATCCCTAACACCATCCTCAATCTTATCGAGGGTCTTGATGACGTTCGTTGGTACGACATCGACATCGCCGTAATCCACAGCCTTAAGTACCTTGAATGGATAAACATCCAGGTCCATATTATAGGGCCTCAACAACCTAGACTCAGCCCTAATAAACTGGGGACCAAGTCTAGCACCCGTATAGTATGTGGCGCCGCCATCAAAGGGTATACCAACGAAAACCCCTAAAACACCATTACTCTTCAAATCTCTAATGAATGGAAGTCTTGCAAACGTGATAGGTTGGGAAAACCGTGGAGATTTAAGGGAATCCAACGGCTCACCAGCACCACTAAAGACCCAACCCATAAAAATCGCCAGACATTTGCCTAATATAAACATTATTTAAAAATTACCCACAATACACATGTATTTAATAGAGTGAGTAAAGCTTTTAAATATTAAAAGTATTCTATTTATATGCCGGAAACAACGGAGAAAAAACCCACGTTGTTTCTGAGAGAAGCCACAGGTTTGGTTAGGGAGATAAGTCCCTGGGCCTCAGTAAGTGCCATATTCGGTCTCGTGACGGGTGGTGTGCCACTTTTGATAGCAAGCTGGTTTTTCCTGGCTCCATCAACCAATGCCATACTAACGTGGACTCTTGGTTACTTAATAACACTTATACCAATACTCGGCATAACGTACCTATTCTACATAGCCGGTGTCACAATGCCTAGATCAGGCGGTGATTACGTATTCAACAGCAGGGCCTCACACCCACTCATTGGTTTGATGAACTACGTAGCCCTGTGGATAGCCTTTGCAATATCTCTAGGTGTCTATAGTACACTTGGTGCAACTTGGTTGGGAGATCTTCTGACGGGCTTAGGGCTTTATTATAATAACTCAAGCCTATTGAATTTAGGTAGTTGGGTTACGGGTACTGAGGGAACGCTGATTGTTGGTACAATACTCATACTATATG
>LOCH01000105.1:3953-7012 GCA_001516765.1 Vulcanisaeta sp. MG_3
ATTGCCACAATCATAGCCTTTGTGGGTTTTGCCTTAGTTAATAGGTCCGTGTTTTATGCGAACCTTGCCAAGTTGAGTGGTGTTAGTGACCCGGTCAGTGTTGTTGTCAATGATGCGGTTAAGAATGGTATGGTCTTCGAACCCCTAACATACGCCATCGTGCTCACAATAGCGCCAGTGTGGTACTACTACGTGTGGCAGAACCTGCCAGCATCGTGGGCTGGCGAGATGAAGCAGGTTAGGAAGAACATGTTCTACTCAACGATAGTGGCGATACTAATAATAGCGGCATACTACATAATGTACACAGACCTAATATTGTATGCATTCGGCGGTAAATTCATGACGGCATACTCATACCTATATAATAACGGTATTAGTGATCCTGTGGCCAACGCACTATCATCAATAGGACCATTCCCACCATTCTTCCTACTCTTAGCCACTGGAAGCATTGCGTTGTATTTCATAGCCTGGTTTGCCTTCTGGTGGCCGAACACGTACTCAAACGTACCATTACTCACAGCATTGGTCAGATACCTCTTCGCCTGGGCCTTTGATAGGGTAGCACCAGCTAAGCTTGGTGATGTTAGTGAGAGGTTCCACACACCAACATGGGCCCTGGTTACGGCTGGTGTGATTGGCTTCATTGGTATGGTTATGTACACAACAATAACAGTATTAACGACGGTAGATATAACCACGGTGTTTGAGATTAGTTACGCCATATTCGCCCTTGTGGCTGCCCTAATGCCATTCGTCAGGAGGAGTATTTACGAGAGGTACGTACCCATTAAGGCTAAATTCCTCGGAATCCCTGTTATCTCCTGGATTGGGTTCGCAGTGTTCGCCTTCTTAGCATGGGCTTTAACAACGACTTGGGGTAACCCAGTGATGCTGCCGGTTAATGTACCTACAATAGTATCGCTGGTAGTTATGTATGGATTAGGTATAGTCATTTACCTAGTGGCTAGGTGGAACAACGCTAGAAAGGGAATAAACCTAGACGCGTTATTCCAGGAAATACCACCAGAATAATTACTAAGTATTTACGTTAATAATTTAAAACTTTTCAGAAATATTTATTAAGTCCTACTTTAACCAAAAATTTGGGGATTGATATGCGAAAATAGTAATTATTGGTGGCGGTATAGCTGGCACTTTTTTGGGTTATTTCCTTGAAAATGAGGGATTTGATGTTACGATAATACATAACGGCAAGAAACCACCGCTTGTGGATTTAGTTTTTTCCAACATGCTTCCATCCACAAGCGACATCAATGTTACTAAGGAGACGATGAGGATTTATAGGAATTTGGAGGAGGAGTATAAGGAGAGGTTTCTGAAGAATTACGTAGCCCTGCACATATACCCAAACCTAGATTCGCTAAAGATGGTAGAGCCTGTTATAGGCGATATTGAGGAGGCGGGTGTTAGGGTTAAGGTCTTGGATTCGAGGGAGGCACGTGAGGTTACGGGCCTTAGTTATGATGAGCAGGAGTACGTAATCATGGGTGAGTATGAGTATCTAGTCTCAATAAGGAGGATAATAGACATATTACATAGGAGATTACGCATAATTCATGACAATGCAAGGCTCATTATTAAGGATAATAAGGCTATAGCATTGACCAAAAACGGTGAATTAAATGCGGACTCTATAGTTTTAGCTGCCGGTGGTTGGAATGTCGAAATAGCGAGGGATGCTGGTCTTGATTTACCCCTTGTTAATTATGGAACAAGGGCTCTATTGATTCTAGGGAAGACTAAGTTAAATAAGTACTCAATATCCGATTACACTTACGATTACTACACGAGACCCATAGGTAATGCCCTTGATGGAATTGCATTTATTGCTGGTGATGGCAATGTCAAGACAAACAATCTTAGGAAAGTTAAGGAATTAACCAATCGCTCTTACAGGAACTGGCTTATAGGCTCTATGAAGAAGAGAGATGATAGAAACATGGTGTCTTTAATAGCCGGTTACAGTCTTGTTGAGATGGCCTATGACTATGAACCAGTCATCGGTAAGGTGGGTAAGGTGGAGAACCTATACTTGATAGGTGGTTTGGATGGTTATGGGGCTAAGCTAGGACCTGGTTTAGCCTTTGAGCTCTCGAGAATAATAATGGGACTTAAGCCTACAATCAACATCTCATGTTATGACATTGCTAGGTTTAATGAATACGATGGCCCACGTGACGTTAACCCATTATGGGAACCAGTCATGCTTTATCTACCAGCACCTAATGGTGGTAGCTCATGCTTCTATAAGACGAAACTATGAGGAAACGATAAAATGGTAATAAATGAAGAATAGGGTGTTAAAATAGTATGAGGGTTATTGTTATCGGTGGTTCTGGCTTAATAGGGAGCGTTATTGTTCATGAGTTAATAAAGAGCAATGTTGATGTTTCCGTGCTCGATATAGTTAAGCCTAGGTTTAATGTTGATTATGTATTTGGTGATTTAAATAATGTCGACGACGTAGCCAGCAAGATAAGGGGTTCAGATTACGTAATCAATGCAGCCCAGTACTACTTCAATATTAATGCCATGAGGGCTTGCCTAAAGGCTGGTGTTAACTACCTAGACCTGGGTGGATTATTCTGGATGACCAAGAGGCAGTTGGAGCTTAATGAGGATTTCGAGAAGGAGGGATTGTTGGCTTTGATCGGTATTGGGGCGGAGCCTGGAATTACAAATGTTGTGGCCCAGTGGTTGTTTAGGCTTCATGGTGTTCCGCGGAGGATTAGAATTAGGGATGGTTGGGTTTCTAAGTCAGGCAGGATTAATTGGAGCCCTGACACACAACTTGATGAACTTACAATGAAGGCGCCTGTTTTCGAAAATGGTGAGTATAGATACTACGACCCGGCATCCAGGTCTGAGTATGTTGATTTTGTTGAGCCAATAGGTAGGGTTAAGACTTACCTAACGATACACAGTGAATTAGCCACGTTCCCAGATTCATTCAGGGGTGTTGAGTATGTTGATTGGATGGAGGGTGGCACCGGGGTTTGAGGATATGATGGTCATAGCCAAATTATTTGGTG
>LOCH01000106.1:0-3670 GCA_001516765.1 Vulcanisaeta sp. MG_3
TCACGTAGACCGTGTAGTTCACTGGCACATAAATTGTCTGTGTCTGCATTAAGCCGAGTCTCTGGGCTATTGGTTTTAGGAAGCTTACGTGTGGTGCTAGTAGGGTCAGTGTTAGGAGTGCCAGTGCTGTCATGCCTATGAGCACGAGGATCTTCGTAATGGCACCCGTATAATACCACCAATCACTAAATCCCATGGTATCGAGTACACACAATGCCTTTAAAAATTTGTTTTTTAAGTAATTTGAAATAATCGTGGGCGGAATGGGCGTATGAATTCTTCCTATTAATGGTTGGTTCTTCTGAATGGGTGGGCTTTGCCTGTTTTTCGACCTTTACCTAAATGTGTGGGTGGTTGTTGGGGAGTGGTTTTAATGATGACTGTGGTTATGCCGATTTAATGACCTGGGCTATCTCTGGCATTAGGCCCATGATCATCTGCGGCCTGCTCAGAGTCCTTAGCCAAACCCTGCCTGGTCCCTCTATGTGTGCTAGCCAGATGCCTTCCTCCCCGAAGAGCATTGTTCTTAAGCCGCCAACTCTCCTAATGTCAACTCTCATGCCGTCCTCGAAGGCTAGTACGTGACCCGCCTCCACATCTACGGTCTGGCCGGGCCCAAGGGTTATCATGAGCGCATCACCAACGGCGTGTAGGAAGACCCTACCGACGCCCTTAAAGTGCGCCATGAGGAGACCCTCACCGCCGAGCCAGCCGAAGCCTAGCCCGGTTAATTTCGCATCATACTCAACAGAGTCCTCTGCGGCTAGGAAGCTTCTGTGCTCCGCCATTATCCCCCTTGACCCATCCAATTCAATCTCCACTATCTTGCCTGGTGCAAAGCCCGTTAGGTCGGCTTGTCCAGGGCCTTCGATCTCTAGCACGAAGAAGGTGGCTCCCGTGAGGGATCGCTTAAGTCCCGCGAGCAATCCTCCCTTTACGGCCGCCTTTATGTTCACGGTTGACTGCTTCCATATCAAGTGCCCGCCTTCGGCGTAGACCTTCTCACCTGGCCCTAGGTCAATTAGTAGGTGTTGTATGTCGTTACCCATTATCCTGAATTGAGGCATTGGGTATATGTTGGTGGGAATTATTTAAGTTTTAGTTCAATTTCACTTAATAATACCCATCAAATTATGGGGTTATGGCAACACCTATGAAATGAGGTGGGTTATTGAGGGTGAGAGTTTGCTTTTTATTTTCCGCAGGTCACAACGTATTGATGAGGTTGGGTGGGGTTATCGCCGTCGTGATCATCGCCCTGGTGGCTTTGGCTGCCATTACCAATCCCTCATTTAATCAATTCATGCTCTCACTTATACGTAATGCAACCGCCTACATAATCAACGGCACATCAGCAGCAGGCGAGCAATCCATAATTCATTCGCTACAGGGTCCCTGCTCATCATGGGGTTCGGTGAATCTAGCGTTCAGTAATGGTGAATCCCTGTTCCTGGATGTGCCTAATGACTCGAGCATATACCTACTAACTAGTGATGAGTTTAGTCAATGGGGTGGCGGGCCAAATGCCCCGAGTAATTACGTGTGGTTTAGTTCCTTGCCAGGCATATATGTGGTTACCCCACCAGGCCCTGGCAATTATGACTTGGTTGTTTGTGGGAATACCGACATTGCGTATAGGGTCCTTAACTACACGGCCATGGGTGTTGCCGCGTACTACGGGCCTAGATTGGGGAATATAACCACGAATGCCGTGCTCGGTATCTTCAACATAACAGAGGCATCGATCGAGAACTCCACGGGAATGCCTGGCATGGGCTTCTCGCTTCAGTTGAATGCCTACGTGGTGGTTAAGTATGGCGGTGGTGAGTTTGTTCATTGGGTTCAGGACGCCTTGGTCGTTAGTGGTGGTGAGTATTGGTTTCAGGGTGAGGCTGATGTTACGAACTATATAGGCTCATCCCAAAACCTAATTTATGAGGGTGGTAGATGCGTACTCGGTTGTTTCGTGACGCCTATATCTGGTGCGTTGATTATTTCCGTGAACTCCACGGGGCAGGGTGTGGTTATTAACTACGGCTACATACTGCTCGGGCTTGGTAATGAAACCTTTAGGCCTGTTGTTCATTGGTTTGCTCATCAATTAATACCCATACCAAACGCCACCGCCTACATAATCACAAGCCCCAGTTTAGGTCCCTACGGTTGGCCAATGGACACGGAGTTCGTGGTTGGTGGTCCAGGTAATGGTGGTGGTGTTGAGTTCGGTGCGTTAAATGCCTACCTAGCCCTTTATTACTGGAACGGTACCTCCTGGTCCCCATACCCAATAACCTACACCTTCGGTGTGAGCACCGGTGAGTATGCGATTAATGTGTACTCAATGCCCATTGGGCCCTCCTCCGTGGAGTTGGTTGTTGGGCGTAATAATTACCAAGTAATTGGCAGTGGCAATTAGTAAGCAATTGCATTATTAACCACAGAGCATAATAACCTGCGTGGATGAGGAGGAGTTTAGGAAAATGGCTAGGGAGAGGCCGGATTTACTCGTGAGCGTGTTGGGCGATGTGTTGGCATCAAACCCAGAGGGCTTGGTTAGGGCCTTGGTTAATAGGCCCGAGGTCCTCTTAAGGCTTATGGTGACTATGGCGGCTTTACCCGCTGTTTTACCGACATTGATATTGAGATTATTATTACTGCCTGGGCTATCGATAGGTACGTGCGGTGATATTGATGCCCTTAGGTCCAGGGTTAGTGAGGTTGAGAGGAGGGTTGCGGAGCTTGAGGGTGGTTTTGTTAGGAGGGATGAGTTGGAGAGGGTTGTTAGGGAATTGCTTAGTAAGTATGGTGTTGGTGCTCAGGGACCGTGATACAAAACCCTATGCGTAACCACTGAGTGTGCATAATCAACGAGGCGGTTGAGGTCGCCTATTTTGTTTATTGCCGAGTCGTAATCGCAGGGGCTCTGGGATAGGCATTTAGCAATGTAATCCCTGAGGCCTGGGTCTATTGTGTTACTTGGTACTATGTAGTTAAGGACTTGGGATACGTAACCCCAATCCTTAACCCTAATCCCCCTAGCCATTAGGAGTGCCGTTAGCGCCTTATCAATGATGGAGAGACCTAGTTTTAACGCCTCATTGAGGGTTTCCGAGTCCTTAGTCCGTTCATACTTATTTATTAGTTCCGTGAGATTTTGAAGACCTCTCCGGGCATCCCCTATGAGAATTATTGGTTCTGTATCCACGAATAATTGCATAATGTCTTACTTATAAGGTTTTAACTATAGAACATCGTTTTCTATAGTAGCTTGGTGCAAATACTATATTGCTTGTCAACAATTATATAAACAATAAGTGGGATAGCTGTTTTGTATATATTTTTATTATCATAAAGGTTAACGCACAGAATATATGGCATCCCAAAAGGCCTTCTCGTAAGCCTGTATTATCCGTGCCATATTCATGACCCTAACCACGGAGTCCTCATCCAGGTCCCCGGCAATGTTCACGGCCTTATTCTCTAACTCTGTGTATGGGCCTTTGAATATATCGAAGAATCCAACCTCGCGTATACCGTACCTACTCCTCAATGCATTACCGAGCCTAGTCACGTTGCTACCCCAAACAGGCATGTTAACTGTTATTGCGAGGGCAAACTCCCTAGTGGTGGCATAATTCGCCAGCCAGGAGAGGTAGTGGGTGTATTGAAT
>LOCH01000106.1:4875-6154 GCA_001516765.1 Vulcanisaeta sp. MG_3
TAACCCTGTTCAGGATGTCATCAAACCCATAATGTATCGCCAAGGCTTAACGACTCTCAGCAGCATATAAAGCTTCTCGCTAGCCTGAACAGGGTCTCTATCGATTAATCCCCTACCCTCCTCGAGGTACTTCAGGGCGAGCTCCACATGCGCCTCCGCAGCAATTTCTGGGTCTACACCTAAATTTCTTGACAATAGGTCTATTATGTACGTTTCGGCGTCTATGCCTCTCCTTGCTAGTTCCTCGGCTATTTTACTTGGTATTGTTATTGTCAGCATTGCCTTAATGGTGTAGTAATTACTGCGTTAAAAAACATACCCAACACTTAAATGGACCTGCGCTGCGCGTATCGAGGTGGTCAATAGCCAGTTACGTGACTTGGTGAAGGCCGTGCTATTCGACGAACCTATTGACCTGGATCCCGAGGTCATTGAGCTGGCTAGGTTAAACAAGGTCCTACTTCACATCCTCAGGGCATCTAATTATGATGGTGAATTGAGGTCTTCCCAGGAGGATGGTTTGAGGAGGGTTGTTAATGTGGTCGCTGAGGTTGAGGATGCCCTAGGTGGTATTGAGCACGCACTCATTAAGCTGGTCAAGCCCGTAACTTACGTGCCGGCTGACGTCGATGTGCTCGTTAGGAGGGACCAGGTGTTGTTGGCTGCCTCGAGGCTCGTTAGGCTTGGTTATAGGGTTTTGCTCTATGAGCCATACACAATAACCCTGGTTAAGAACGGTATAAACGTCGACCTCTACGTCCACCCATCAATCGCAAACCTGGTCTACGCTAGGGGTGAGGAATTCCTTAAGTCGAGGGTTAAGGCTAGGTATAACGGTGTTGAGGTGATCAGTATTGATAGGGACCATGAGGTTGTCCTCACGGTGCTTCATGCCGTGTATAAGGAGGGCATTGTGACGCTCAACGACGTGGCTACAGTGATCAGGTGGTTGGATGATGGAGTAATGAGGCTATGTCTCAGGTTAAGGTGTGTGCAGGTCCTCGAGTTGGTGCTTACGACAGCGTTATTATCAATTAGGGGTATGATAAATCTTCCGTATAAGTTACCCATGGGCTATTGGTCAAGTAAATTATTGAGCAGGGTATTAAGTAATGGTGCTTATGTACCGTCAATACTCCAGGGCCTTAAGCGGGTTGGTGATGCCAGGTCTCTGGGTCAATTAGCTATTAGGATTACAAGAATTAGTTATTGATAAAGTGGAAATCTTAAAATATCAGTTAGGATGGGGTTTCTGTGAATGGCTGATAATGACGGTATT
>LOCH01000107.1 GCA_001516765.1 Vulcanisaeta sp. MG_3
GAACCCGCTCCCCACGGAGAAGGATGGGTCTAGCCCATTCTCCACCATTCCCAGCACATGATACCTAACCCTCAGGAGTCTCTTCAAGCCGCTGCCCTGGCTTGTGTAGAACGTTGATGCTGGCATCACGAGTATCATGTAGCCACCAACCCTCAGTATGTAATCCATGAGGAAGAACGATAAGATATGCAGCCCAGGGTCACCCCTAGAGATGAACTCGGCATACCCCAGCCGCCTCATCAGGTCCAACAGCTCCCTCCTATACTCCCTATCCAACAGGCTCCACCTAACGAAGGGCGGGTTCGATACTATGATGTCCGGCCTGTAACCCCAAACCACCCTAAAGGCGTCCCCACACACGACCTCCACGTTCGTGTACAGTTTGGTGAGGATTCTCCGTGCCAGGTTGCATGGCTCCTCATTTATCTCAATACCCACGACCTTACCTGGCTTGATCAGGTCGTTAATTGAGGATAGCAAAACGCCTGAGCCCAGGAACGGGTCCATGACCACAACCCCATCCCTACGCCCTATGGACTTCACGAACTCCCTAACCACCGCTACACCATCCCTGCTGGTGTAGTAGGAGGAGGTCGCCTTCCTATCCACTAAGTCCTGCACGGCGTACTGCTCATCACTCAGGAACAGCGGCATCACCCCTGCTGTATCTGGCAGGTTATGTTGGAACTAATAAAGTACTATCGTAGAATTACCCAGCAATAAAATCGTAGATAAATATGATCAAATCAGCCTTCCGCCGTCGCGTCATTGATTCCGTGCCCTTGAACATCATCATTAATTCCTAATTGCTCTATGGGAGTTTAAAACTTCCACTATCAATAGCCAGGGGTTAGTTCTCAACCCACGTGAACGACGGGTAGGATTAAACCGACTATGAATATGAGTATGGCGACTATTACGGCGGTTATGAATGCACGAACCCAACCAACCCTATAAAGCACCTTTATTACATAGAGCCAAACTATAAACCCAATCAACGCCCCGAGCAAACCACTAATGAGTGTGTGGAATATGTAATAGACTATGAAGCCTATGATAGCGGCTAAGAAGGTCCTACCCCATCCATCCCTCTCACCCATTATGTGGGTTGCCGCGTAAATTATGATTGTCGTTATTATGAGACCTACGATAAAGAGTATGGCATCCCCAACAACGTAGAGCAGAGGTACCATAATTACCTGCTCTGTTTCTATATCATTTTTTAAGCTTTACACAATCACTCTTTTAAACTATCTCAAAACATCTCACATCGCCTTACTAGTATCGTTGGGAAGTGCGCGGCACTAATCGCGCTTATTGTGTTAATTTCAATGAAATACTGAGGAGCTATTCATGGGAGTCGTTCTGGTTGGTGGTGTTTGTTTGGTTTAGCGAGGGTTCCTGTTCTATATTTTAGTTGGTATCTTGGAGGGAATGTGTGGTGTGTTTGATGTCGGGCTTTTTCTTCTTCCTTGTTTCTTTGGTGGTTTTATTTATTGTCTATACTTGTGTAATGCTTATAAATAGGCTTGTTTTTGGTTTTCCTGGGTGGTTTTATTGCCAGGTACGCGATAATCGGGCTTGGTAAGATAGGGACTGCCATAGCCAAAGCCCTGATAAAGTCTGGTGTTGATCCTGGCGATGTGTCTGGTAGCGTTAGGAGGGTTGAGAGCGTTGAGCGTGTTAGGAGGGAGTTGCCTGGTGTCTTTGTTAGTACGAACAATGCGGAGGTCGTTAGGGACGTCGACGTCGTTATCCTGGCTGTTAAGCCCTACCAAGTCGTTGATGCGTTGATGCCCATCCGCGACGTGTTGGATGGGGATAAGTTGTTGGTTTCCGTGGTTGCCGGTGTTACGACTAGGATTTTGGAGGGTCTTGTTGGGGCTAGGGTTGTTAGGGCCATGCCCAACATTGGCATTGTTATCGAGAGGGGTGTGACGGCTGTGTCGCCTGGTTCTAGGGCTTCCGAGGCCGATGTTAAGGTTGCCTGTGGTATATTCAGTTCCATGGGTAGGTGCTTCGTAGCTGATGAGAGGTACATGGACGCCATAACAGCCATTAGCGGCTCAGGTCCTGCCTTCATATCCGTCATCCTCGAAGCCCTTTGGGAGGCTGGTTTGCTTCTTGGTATACCAACCGGCATATCCTGGGAGTTGGCTGTGGGTACGCTGGAGAGTAGCGCTGAGTTGCTTAGGGTTAAGAGGCCGTGGAGTGTTATTGAGGAGGTTACAACACCTGGTGGTGTCACGATTAGGGGTCTTAAGGTTGCTGAGGAGGGTGGTTTGAGGGGCTTGATTATGAGGATGATTGAGGAGACGGCGAGGAGGGGTCGTGAGATAAGTCAGGACATTGAGACGAGCATTAGGTCAATAGTTAATGATTTAGGACGTAATACTTAACTACTACTGCTAGGCCATGGTGTCCGTGGGTAAGGGCACCAGGGCTGTGCGTGGTGGCGTTAAGCATACCAGCGATGATATTGGGTCCGTGATCGAGCCAATATACCAATCGGCGTTCTTTGAGTATAGGGAGCCGGAGAGGAAGATTGTGCCCCATGGCACGGTACCACTCAAGTATTCGAGGGAGGATAACCCCACTGTACTTTCGGTGGAGAGGAAGATGGCGGAGCTGGAGCAGGGTGCCGACGCCATAGGTACATCCAGCGGTATGGCTGCCATAACGACGCTCCTTATGGCCTTAATAAAGCCCAGCATGAATGTTCTAATCCCCCTGGATGTCTATGGCTCCACGCTAGTACTCATAGAGCGACTAGGTAAGTTTGGTGTTAGGACTGTGGTTGTTGATCCCGGTAATGACAGCATCATTAAATCATTGGGTAAGGGCATTGACCTTGTGCTTATTGAGACGGTATCGAATCCATTGCTTAGGGTTTATGACGTACCTCAAATTGTCAAGGTGGCCCGTGAGGTTGGTGCCAGGGTGATTGTTGACAACACATTAGCTACGCCTATTGGCATGAACCCACTGGTCTACGGCGCGGATTATGTTGTGCATAGCGCCACCAAGTACCTTGGTGGTCATAATGATGCCGTGGCTGGCTTCGTAATAGGCCCTGACGTTGAATCCATGAAGGGTGTTTGGGAGTGGAGGAGGTTCTTGGGGACTATCATGGAACCATTCACCGCATTCCTAATTGATAGGGGTTTGAAGACCCTCCACGTTAGGATGGTTAGGCATGAGGAGAATGCGAAGGCGGTTGCCGAGTACCTAATGGAGCATCCGAAGGTTGAGAGGGTTTACTACCCATGCCTACCTAACCACGAGTCCTACGAGGTTGCCAGGAAGTTCCTCAGTAATTGCGGTGGTATTGTGAGCTTCGAGGTTAGGGGCGGCTTGGAAAGCGCCATGGCGGTTTACAGGAGCGTTAAGTTGATAATACCAAGCGTAAGCTTTGGTGGTACAGAGAGTATAATAACGCACCCAGCAAGTACGACGCACGTTCACTGGAGCCCCGAGGATAGGGCTAGGGCTGGGATTAGGGATAACT
>LOCH01000108.1 GCA_001516765.1 Vulcanisaeta sp. MG_3
AATGTCCTCAGCAACCCTAAAGGCTACATAAAACCTAACATAACTCATGAACTTTTTTAGCAAGGTCTGGAAAGGCCGTTGCTAACGCCCTATAGGTACCTACGAAATCCTCCTCAGGGAAGAACCTCATTATTGTACCAGTGAATACGTACCTCAATACTCTAAACCCTCTCTCATCGGTCTTTGACCCAAGTACTTCATTATCGACCATCTTCCTAACCTGCTCAATATCACCCTCATTACTAAGCTGAAAGCCCTTGGATTTCAGGTAATTGTATACCTCATCACAGACTATCTCAACATTGAATACGTCCTTAAGGGCGTTGGTTAATTCACCATCTAGTATACCAAGTCCGTACTTACCGACTATGTATATCGTGGATATCTCCTTATCATAAATCCTAATCTTACTCAAACCCCTAAACGGCTCAATACCTCTCTGCTTATAGGCTATGTAGACAAGCTCCTCAAGCTGGCTCCTACTCGTCACCTCATTCCTCATTATCTTACTCCAAATCTCCGTGGCAGCCTCAATGCGGCTTTTATACAGCTGTTTGGCGTCTAAGCCATTACTCATACTAGCAATTCACCTACCCAAGGAAGCCTCCTAGTATGCACTTTTTAACTCTTGTGCCTCAAGCAGGACTGTTTAAGGGTTCACCTTAGCTTGTTGCTGTACCTGCTTTGGATAAGCAACAATCCTCATTGGTATTGGCAATTTAGAGGACGCCCTCCTAAACGCCTCCTTAGCGTGCGCCAAGTTCTTCCCCTCAATCTCTAGGTGCATTAACACCGTACCAGGCTTGGTAATCCTAACGGCTCTACCCGTGGGTACACCAAAGGCAAGCCTCATACCCTGCTGTAGACGGTCAGCACCGGCCATGGCCAACATCTTATTCTCCCTAATTACGTGAAATGGGTATTTCGTTATCTTTAAGTAAAAATTAGGATCTCCAACATACTTCGACAGGTACTTATACGCCATTTGCCTAGCGGCCTCAAGGGCATTAGCCCTTATTTGACCAGTACCTTCAGTAACAAGTTCAACAATATAATCGAACCTAACCCTCTCCCTAGCCTTTGTATTGCCAAGCTCGAACCTAGGTATTTGCACGTATGGGGCACCAGCTATATACTCAGTCCTTGTGTAGGGCCTCTTCAACCTCCTATAGCACCTACCAGGCCTTAGTGGCATTTACGAAACGTGAAGCCAGTGGGCTTTATAAGCTTTATTATGAGATCGAAGCGTCTATGTGTGATTAGATTGTTGAAGGATTGAAGGAAGCCACTATAGAGCAGAGTAATTAACTAGGCATTACTTCTTCGTCGATTTAATCCTCAGTATCGCTTCAGCAATATCACCATTGGTCTCCCTCAATGCCCTAATGGCCTCATCCCTATTGCACCCGGTCTCCTCCATCACAAGCCTTATATCATCCTCACTAGGCTCGTACTTAGGAGCACCAGGCTGTTGTTGTGATTGTGGAGCTATTATTAATGACTTAGGTTGTGGAACAACAGGTTGCGGCTTATTAACCCTAACATCGGAATCCGAGGCCTGGACTTGGTATATTGATAAACCCTGTAATTTAATACGTGCAACCACTGGCTTGTTTATCTCTATTGTTGATCCATCACCAAGATGAATCACAACCTTGGTAACACCGCTAACCTCCTCAAGGTTGAGGTCTGGAATTCCGAGTCTTCGAAGCATCCTTTTAACATCCCTTGGGTTTAGACCCACGTCAGTTTATCACCTCCCCGCTTAAAACAATTTCTTTTTATTACCAACACACGATAACCATAATTTAGCCGCAGTATGGTCCGAGCATTGGTGCTATTGTTGGTGATGAGCATCCATAACCGAGTACGTGAGTTGGGAAGTAACCTACTACATAAAATACAGAACCACTGGTTACCAAGCGCTCCAGTGCACCGCCATACTCTACCTGGAACAATGCACAGTATGGGCATTCTGGGTCTAGGTACTCAATAACGACAATGGGGCTGCTCACGTTACCAACCCTTAAACCACTCGAGATAATGCCGTTAATTACGCTTACCTGTGTTGAGTTTGCCCTAAATCCATAACCAAGCTCCTGGCCCTGGTAGGTGAGTACGGTGATGTTACCAGCCTTGGCATAATTAATTGCTTCGAATACGAACGGTGAGGCACCGGCTAATACGTAGGTTATGTTGTTTTCCCTATTGAAAACTATGAACAACGGCGTACCAAGTAGGTTACCCGGTATGCCTAGTTCGGTGGCTACGTTGGTTATGTTATTTAGGGCGCCCATTACGGTGCTAACCAGGTACTGATCTGTGTAATTAAACGCGCACTGCGGGTACTTACTGGCTAGGTACTCGTACTGGGCCACGGGGTACTCCAGGAGGTACGTCACATTGTTAGATTGTGAGTACGCGACCAAGTACTCATAGGCAATACCATAGATACTATTCAGCAGGTTTAGGGTTGCATTACCACCGTACTTATTATAAACACACACAACCCCAAACCAATTCCCAACACCATCCTCAAAGGCCAGTGTGGGCGTTATTACCTGGGCTTGCCCTGTTGGTTTTGAGCTAGGTTGGGTGCTTGCGGGTTTATGTATTGGCGCCAGGAAGTATACAAGCACACCGACTAAGGCTACGGCAAGTACTATCACGGCTATTAACAATGCCTTATTTATATTCGTGTTTCTCGACATAGCCTCCTATCTATGGCTGGATTAATTAAAAATCTTACTAACACATGTAAGCAACACGGGAAATGCATATAGGCTTTTATTGAATACATTGCTTAATGGCAATTAGGGTCAGAGTTAAGCTCTCCTCAATAATGGGAAAGGTCACGATAATTAAAGCATTGGTTACCACAGGTTATGAATCCCAAGAGCCTGAGATATTGATACCAAGGTCTGTGGCTGAGGATTTAGGGCTAATGCCTAAGCTACCAAGTGGTTCCGAGGTTAGGAATTACGTACTGGCTGATGGAACGGTAACTAGGCTAATACTCATACCTGGTGCGGTTCAGGTTTGGGTCATTGAGAACGACAGGGTGGTTGGGGGTGTTACAGCCCATGTTGCGGTTAGTG
>LOCH01000109.1 GCA_001516765.1 Vulcanisaeta sp. MG_3
GAGGATCCCCCAATTTATCGATTACTTGGCTTGGGGAAACACCTGGCGGTATCCTCATGTCAAGTTCTAGCTCTGCGTAGTCAGGGACCATGTTTACCTTTGAACCACCCCTAATGACGCCTGGGTTGAAGGATATTGTACCGACGACCTTCTCGAAATCGCTGAGCGAAAACTTGGCACCAGAGGCACCCACAGCCTCCAGATAAGCCTCTGCTGAGTTCCTTATAGCGTCAATAAGCTCACTGGGTATGCTTATGGATTTATTGAACCCATCAATTACCTCCTGAGCCCTCTCAATAGCCTTCATGAGCCTCATTATTGCGTTATCCCCAAGTATTGGTAAGCTGCCGTGGGCAGGTTTACCCCTAGCCACAATCCTAACCTGGCAAAGCCCCTTCTCACCAACGTAGTACCTGGTCGAGCCTGAGGGCTCGGTTATTATGGCAGCATCACCAACCAAAACGCCATCCTTAACCAGTGCCTCAACACCTGTGTGACCACCAACCTCCTCATCAGCTGTCGCCGAGAAAATAAGCGTCCCAGCGCCGGCTTCCTCAATTATAGGTGCCAATTCAGCAAATACAACCATTATCACGGCTAAACCACCCTTCATATCCGTAGAACCCCTACCAAAGACCCTACCCTCGACGATCTTGCCGGAGAATGGTGGGTAAGTCCACCTAGACTCATCGCCGGGTGGTACGACATCCATGTGACCATTGAGTATAAGCACGGGTTTACCCTTGCCGACTTTAGCAATTACGTTAGGCTTATCCTTGGAGTACTCGTAAATACTGCTTGAAAGGCCATGCGTACTAAGCCAATCTTTAATGAAACCCGCCACATTTACCGTAAAGCCAGGAGGATTAACACTGGGTATTTGGATGAGTTTTGATACGAGCTCAGGAAGCCCACTCCTCAAACCCCCACTACCCATTAAAAAGCCTGCATTTACTTACTTAATTTGTTTTATCTCTGATAGGGCCCTAATGAACTCATCATTGATCTCCCTACTCCTAAGGCTAATCCTGAAATAACCCTTCGTTAGGGGCGGTATATTGGATAAGTCCCTAATTAGTATGTTACGCCTCCTCAATTCATCACCAAGCCATGCCTCATCCCTAATAACGAAATAATGCGTCATCGTATTATAATGATGAATACCAAGCGATTCCAACGCCCTAAGGACCCTAGTCCTCTCCTCTCTAACGAAATTGATCGTCATATCCCTAAAATCACGTGCATGCCTCATGTATCGTGACACGGCATACTCAGCTATTGAGTTCACAGGCCATGTGGGCACTAAATCCTCTATATCAATCCTTGTATATACGGCACCAATCCTCAACCCAGGTATGGCTAGGAACTTCGTGTATGATTTAATGATTATGAGGTTTTCATACCCAACGCAATCCTTGATTAATGATTGATTATTCTCTACGAAATCCATGAAGGACTCGTCAATCACGAGATAGGTACCATGCCTACTTAACTCATCAATTAACGCCAATAGCTCATCACGGCTAATTAGGTAGCCCATTGGTGAGTTTGGGTTCGATAGTATGACAAGGGCATTAAGTCCTGATTTGCTGGTTATGGCATTAATTAGATCTTGGGAACCCCAATATTCGATATACTCCGTACTTGCACCCACGAACTCGGCAATACGTTTATAATCGCTATAATTGGGTATTGGTATGATGACACGCCGTGGCTTTAGATACATCATGAGTAGCTGTAGGGCTTCGCTGGCGCCATTGAATACGTAAGTAATGCCGGCATCGACACCCTCATACCTAGCCAAGGCCTCCCTTAACTCATCACCCAACTCTGTTGGGTAATGTGTGAAATGCTCCTGATCCACAGCCTCCCTTATTAAATCAAGAAGCTCCTTAGGGGCACCCAGTGGGTTCGTATTGGAACTTAAGTCAAGTAGTCCATACCTCCACCCAAAACCTCCATGACCCCTATTAATTACCATGCCTAGGCAAAATGATTATTTTCAATAGTAAGTTAAATAAATCCCCCTCTGTTATTGATTCCGATAATCGGTGCACGGACCACCACCCCACTGGTTCATAAAGAGGAGGGGTTTGAAGTACCTAATACTTTACCTACTGAGTAGTAAAGGTCCAATGACGGGTGCCCAGATTATTGATGAGATCGAGAGACTATCTATGGGTTTTTGGAGACCGAGCCCAGGTTCCGTCTATCCAGCTCTCGAGGAGCTCGAGACTGACGGCCTAATTAAGGTGGCTCGAGTCGAGGGTACGAAGAAGTATTACGAAGTTACCGAGAGTGGTAAGGCGTTTCTAGGGCTTCCAAGTATTGACAAGACTACGGCGGCAATTAATGACTTTGTATCCCTTGCCAGGTACATAATTGATAATTGGGACTCATTGAGTGAGCCTGATAGGAATAGGGTTAGGGAGGTCCCTTAAGGACCTAGTTAAGACCGCGAACATGCAATGCTAGTACGGCTCAGGGTCACTTAATCAATACTGTATAGAACTACGTGGGGCATCTTTAACTCATCAATCAACCACTTACTCCTGACTTCCATAATGACTTGCTTACCATCTACATAACCACTCAACAACTTGGTAATGACCTGCCCCAAACCCTCGCCAAGGCAGTAATCAGCATTTTCAAGCAGTATTACTGACTGTTTCTTAGCCATAATTAATTGCGTCGTTAGTGCCAGTATTGTCTTTACGTGGCACGGTAACTCATCGCCAATATGAGCAATGCCTCTTCGGTCTATGTAGGATAGAACGAGCCTGCCACCATACCAACCAGCCCTAAAATTCCTAATCCCCAACTCACCCAGGAGCTTCCTCAGGAACCTCACATCTGCATCCCTCCTTGGGTCAGTGAATAGTTGGGAGAGGATCTCAACCACGTACTCACCATGCTCACCAACGTAGTCCCTATCAACCTCATTGAGGTTACGGCTCTCGCCCCTAAAGTCTATGTATGGTCCAACCCTGTAGGTTCCTATGGATAGTAAGTAATCCCTGAGTGCCTTGATCACCGTTAATGCCGATTCATAATCCTCAGAGGCACTACCAACGAGTTGTAGGGCTTGCTCCCTTGGTGTTAATCCATCAGGGTTTAGTAGCACTGATGAGTCCTGTACCTCAACATCAATTGGGTACTTAACCCTACTAATGCCACCCCTATACTCACTAACCAAAACCTCGCGATCACCAACCCTAACCACCTGCACGTAGGCATC